>JAHKKJ010000740.1 GCA_020027655.1 Deltaproteobacteria bacterium
CAAGGAACTCGCGGCGTCCGTGATTTACTACGGTGAAAGTCCAAGGAACATCGATGATGTAAAAAACATCACGGCCCCCATGCTGGCACATTACGGGGAACTAGACCAACGAATCAACCCCGGCTTGCCCGGGCTGGAAGAGGCGATGAAGAAATACGGCAAGTCTTTTGAGTACAAGATCTATGCCGGCGCGCCCCATTCATTTAATAGCGATGATAACCCAGGGAGTTATAGGGAAGAGGCGGCGAAAGAAGCCTGGGCTAGGACGTTAGCATTTTTTAAGAAACATCTTCAGGACTAGAGTCCTGAGTCGGAAGTTCGATGAGAAAGTCGAAATGCCAGCTACTTTTCGTCTTCCGAAAGTTGCCTATCCCCTTTCCGTTGGCTGGATTCCGGCTCTCGCGTGTACCTGCCCGCTCGGCCGGAATGACGGTCGGAATTAGGTCGCGAATTTCTGAAAGACCACGTTAGCGAGGAAACATGGCAGAAGAGTTAAAACAAATGCTGCGAGAATATCGCGACGGGAAACTTAGCCGCCGCGAGTTCATCCACAGGGCGATAGTGTTAACGGGAAGCCTCGCGGCTGCCACAACCTTACTTGACGCGCTTGCGCCGACGACCAGCCATGCGAACCAAGTCGATCCAAACGACCCCGCGTTGATTTCTTCCGATATCAAGTACAGTTCGACGGACGGCGTGTCCATTGGCGCTTATCTCACCCGGCCTAAGGGGGAAGGCAGGCTTCCGGGGGTTCTGGTGCTTCACGAGAACCGGGGGCTCGTTGATCATATCCGGGACGTAGCCAGAAGGTTAGCCAAGGCCGGTTATGTCGCCTTGGCTCCGGATCTCTTATCGCGCCAGGGTGGAACCGGGTCTTTCGGTTCACCGGCTGAGGCCATCGAGGGCATTCGCAAAGTCGATGAGGAAGTCGTCACCAAAGACCTTACCGGAGGCATTAATTACTTAAAAGGCCAGAGTTATGTTCGAGCCAACAAAATCGGCGTGGTCGGCTTTTGCTGGAGCGGAGGACAAGCGACGTTGATATTGACTCGGAACAGAGACCTGGCGGCGGGGGTGATTTATTACGGCCGCAACCCCAACGACCTCGACGACGTAAAGAATATTACCGGTCCGGTCCTGGCCAACTACGGCGAAAAAGACGAGAGAATTACCGCTAAGGTGCCGGAACTGGTGGAAGCGATGAAGAAGCACGGCAAATCTTTCGATTACAAGATCTATCCCGGCGCGCAGCACGCTTTTAACAACGATACCAATCCACAGCGCTATAACGCCGAGGCTGCCAAGGATGCCTGGAATAGGACCTTGGAGTTTTTCAAGAAGCACCTGCAAAGTTAGTTATAGAAGTGTGGCGGAGAGAGATAGGATTGACGCCGGCTGGCTCTTCCGTTTTTCCGAATTCTCCGCTCCCCGGTTGGAACAACAGAGTAACTGTCGGCTTGCTCTCTTGGCTTCATTCCAGTGAGTCAAGCGAGCAGCGCCGCACAGGGTCCGTTAATTGAAAGTATAAATCTCATCGGCCCGCGCTCCGTCGCGCCGTTTTTTTGGCCAATCTCCTAATTGCGCCGGCCCATGAAGCCACATGAAGATGAATCGTCGGCTTTTCCTTCGTGCTTTGGGTGCAGGTGCCCTCGGTATCGCCGGAGGATGCGACTTTTCCCTGGAGGAGGGGATTTTTAACCCCTGCCTCCCGGATCCGACGCCGAAACGCCTGCTCGACCACGATGTCGTGGCAAAGTCATGGCAGGGAATCGATCCGGCGAAATTCTGGGATTGTCACGTGCACGTGGCCGGAGTGGGCGACGCTAACACCGGGGTGTGGATCACCCCGCAGATGAACAGCCTGCTTCATCCCTGGCAAAACCTGCAGCGCCGGT
This sequence comes from Deltaproteobacteria bacterium, assembly GCA_020027655.1. Taxonomy (GTDB): domain Bacteria; phylum Desulfobacterota; class Binatia; order UBA9968; family UBA9968; genus DAIRFP01. Next base: position 1,896 of record JAHKKJ010000740.1, read on the forward strand.
TTTATCTGAACGCCTCCTGCACGGAGCGGGAAGGAAGCGTGGACGAGGATTTCGTGCGGCGGCTGCTGCAGTGCCTCGACGCCTTTCCGCGCGGGGCCAAAGCGATGCTGCTCGCGTTCGACTTTCACTACGACGAGCTTGGCGCGCGGCGGGAGGATCTGAGCTCATTTTTCGTCCCCAATCGCTACGCGTCCGGGCTCGCCCAACGTTTTCCCGATCGCTTGGAGTGGATCTGTTCGATTCATCCCTACCGCACCGACGCTATCGATGAGCTTGATTGGAGCGCTAGCCAACACGCCCGCGCCGTAAAGTGGCTTCCTTCAGCCATGGGTATGGACCCGGCGTCGCCGAAATGCGATCGCTTTTATCAGGCGCTCGTGCGCCTGAATCTGCCTTTACTAACCCATGGAGGAGAGGAGAAGGCGGTGCATGGCGGCTCGATGTCGGAGTTCAACAATCCTCTGCGGCTGCGCCGCCCCATGGACCAGGGAGTGCGAGTCATAGTCGCTCACTGCGCTTCGCTGGGGGAAAATATCGACATCGACGGCGGCCCCAATGGGCCACGGGTAGAGGCCTTTGACCTTTTCCAACGCCTTATGGAAGAAAAGCGTTATGAGGGGCGATTGTTCGGCGAGATCTCGGCGGTCACCCAAGCCAACCGGACAGAGTCGACTCTTGCCACTTTGATCAGGCGTGTCGAGTGGCATCCGCGGCTGATCAACGGATCGGATTATCCTTTGCCCGCGGTTGTGCCGCTGGTTTCGCTGCGCCGATTCGTCAAACAACAATTTCTGACGGACGCCCAAGCGCAGGTGTTGTCTGAAATTCGGCAGTACAATGCTTTGCTCTTCGACTTCGTTCTCAAACGAAGTCTTGTTAGCGGCGGGCAACACTTCACCCCGGTGGTGTTCGAATCGCGGCGGTTATTCGAACCGACGTCAAGCGCTCGGCTTCATCACTCCTGACCTCGATCGAGAGGCGAACCCTACATGAGCGAAGGTCAAGTTCGTTTAAAGTT
>JAHKKJ010000741.1 GCA_020027655.1 Deltaproteobacteria bacterium
AGCAAATCGCCCAGTTGATCATCGCCGGATCCCAGATGTCGATGTCTTCATCGACGGCGATGCAGATCTTCGCGTAACTGCCGACGTAGCCCGCGCTGGCATTCAAGGCGCGCCAGACGTCTGCCGCAGTCGGCTTGCGCATCTTGATCACGCAGAAGGCCTGACCGCTGCCGCTCACTTCGTCATGTATGGCGACATCGAGTACTGCCGCATTGCCGCTGTCGAAGCGCAGGTATTTGAAAATAACTTTCTCAGTTCCCGTATGTTTGATCTTGCTGCTCTCGCTGGGCGGAAACTGGCTCATCAATGCCGTGTAGATCGGCTCGCGACGATGAGTTATGCAAGTGACGTCCATGAAAGGCGCAACGCCGCGATGGCCCATATATCCAGGATATTCGCCGAAGGGGCCTTCAGGCTCGATCCATTCGGTGGAAATCTTGCCTTCGATTACAATCTCCGCCGTCGCGGGAACATGCAAGTCGACCGTTTGACAGCGAACCACCTCGATGGGCTCGCCTGCCAGGCCTCCGGCAAGTCGGTACTCATCGAAATCGTAAGGCAGCTTTGAAGTGGCGGCATAAGCGACGGCAGGAACTACGCCGATGACGATGGCTGCCTCGAGCGGAATTCCCTTTGCCTTACACCTCCGCCAGTGCTCTCCCATGTGTTGTCCGAGAAAGAGTCCGCCGTTTCGGTTCGGGGCTTTGATCTGGCTCCGGTAATTGCCGATATTGAAGATCCCCGTGTCCGGATCCTTGGTTACCCAATTGGCCGAAGTCAAATAGGGACCATTATCAAACCCCGGCGTGGAGATCGGCACCGGAAGCATGTCGAGGCCGTGCCCGTTCAACAAATCGTCTCCCTTCCAAATAACCTCCTGCACCGGACCGCGCTCCACTTGCACCGGCGCGATCGGATGCGATTGCGCGCGAGTCCAGCGCTCGTGAATCTCCTCGGGCTTACATTTGAGACCGATGCTGTAAATTTCCGTCGATGCCGCCAAGGTCCCGACGGTGACCGGCATCGAATAGCTTTTCCCTTTGACGTCGATGACATTCTGGAAGAAGAACGCTTTCCGCTGGCTCTCCTCGAGCCCGCGAAACTGCCACCGCACCAGCGGCATCAGCTCCGTGTCCTTGTTGATTCGTTGTTTGACACGTACGAGCTTGCCGCGCTCTTCAAGGGTTTTTAAATGTTCCCTGACGTCTTTGTAGTAGTTCTCTTTTTGCATCATGGCTCCTTTTGTATACTTTGGCCGAGAATCCGACCAATTTCTTCTCCTCCCCCCACAGAGACTGTGTCACAAAGGCGTTCAGGGTTTAACAAGTTCACCAAGAACAGTTGGACATCATCCACACTATACCTGAGCCCTTGCAAAATCCCCCTTTATCCCCCTTTCAAAAAAGGGGGAATTCCACACGCAGTTCTTAATTCTTCATGGTTCCATGCCACTATCCCCTCTTTGAAAAAGAGGGGCCAGGGGAGATTTGCATGAGTCGAAGGGTACCAGCGCATCGCTATACAGTCTTTCAGAGGGGGAAGCAGATCGCTCGAACTTCGCTAACGTTCTTCTTGCTCGAAGATAACGGGCTTTCGACATCAACGTAGAGCCTACAGGTCCAGCGTATTCGGAGCAAAAAGTTTTTCCACCTCAATCTTCTCTTTCGCCAGTCCTTGTTCGTAGAGATAGTTCATCAAGGTGGCCACGACATGACGATTCTTTTCAAGCCCGTAAGGCCACGCATCATCGCCGAGGACGGCTCTTTGCTCTTCTACAGGACGCCGGAACCACGCCAGGCTGATCTTATAGGGCGAGGTATCATTCAACCTCGCATAGGCATCCTCTTTCGCTCGCTGAAACGCCTTGAACAGGCTTCTGGCGATCCACGGATGCTCTTCCCACAGTTCTTGCCGGAGCGCCACTGAGTGCATGATCGGAAAAATTCCCGTTTTGCGAAAGTAAGCGGCTTCGACTTCCTCGTAGTTCTCAAACAAACGGCGCACATGGGGCGGCGGATTCAACAGCGACGGGAAAAGATTTGCACAGATCACGGCGTCAAGCTCGCCGTTGAACAGCATCTCATCAGGCTTGCGATCCGGCGGAATAGAGTAGACCGAGTAATGGTCTGGCAGCTCGATTTCCATCCGCTGCCTTGGCCTCCACGTGTACCATTCGATATCGTCCAGCTTGACGCCGTATTCATGCTGGAGCATTCCCCGCACCCAGACCGTCGCTGTCTGTTGAAACTCAGCCAGCCCGACACGTTTCCCCATAAGATCCTTCGGTTCGCGAATGCCGCTTTTCGTATTGATAAAGATATAAGAGTGGCGAAATGCTCGCGCGGGGAAAACCGGAATTGCGGTCAGAGGTTTCCCGATCGTTCGCGCAATCAGATAAGACGACAAAGAAATCTCCGAGGCGTCGAAGTCATAATAGTTCAACATGCGCGTCCAGATTTCGAGATGCGGCAGCACAAGCCAGTTGAGCTCGAGCCCTTCCGGCTTGATGGACCCATCGATCAAGGGGTGCGTTCGGTCGTAGTCGCCGCAAGCAATGGTTAAGCGAAGTGACATTTGTAGCTCCTATATAAACCACCAATGGTCCAGCGCGGCAAAGCCCGCAACCAAAGGCCGGAATATCTCGCGCAAAGGCGCAAAGGGCGCCAAGGGAAACCGAATCTTTGCTTCCCGTTCTCTATGGTTACGTTTCCTTCGTTCATCTCCTCCCCCTCGACGGGGGACAAAGGGGGGGGTGTACAACAGTTCTAAGTGTTCCACCCCTATCCAACCTTCCCCCGTCGGAGACTGTGTTGTAATGTCATCCTGAGGCGCAGCCGAAGGATCTCGTCTTTTGGAACCTATTGATAAGTCGAGATTCTTCACTTCGTTCAGAATGACACGTGTGAGGT
>JAHKKJ010000742.1 GCA_020027655.1 Deltaproteobacteria bacterium
GATCTTTGCTCCGGGTTGTGAACATCAGAGCCTTACCTCCTCCCCAACAGAAACCTATAACGCCGATCTTGCTAGCGCGGACAAAACTTTGGCCCTTTAAATAGTTGATCCCACCCGTGAGATCGTTGGTGATCATCTCATCATCCAACTTGCGGCCCGCTTCGATCGCTGCCTCTGAATTTGGAAACGAATTCGTTCCTCCCTGCCGCGACAAGAGGTCAGGCGCCAGCGCAACGTAACCGGCCGTAGCAAGCCTTCGTGCCACGTCCCGTACGTGGTCGTTGATACCGCTCCATTCATGTATGACAACTACAGCGGGGCGTCGATCTTCTCCCTTGGGCCGGCTCAGATAACCGCTGATGGGCACACCGTCGGGGGCGGCAAACTTGACATCCAAGGAGGTAAGCGCCGGATCATTGGGATTTACCTGAGCAGCCGGAGCCGGCGAGGATAGCAGCAAATCAATGAGACTTGCGGCCGTAGCCAGGCTCCCTGTCAAGACGACAGCCCGTTGAATGAATTCTCTACGGCTGATTATGCCGTCACGATATTCTTGGCGCAGCTTTTCTATGGTCTCAGCCATAACACCCTCACCGTCATTTGATCATATCGATCCTGGTTAATGTCACCTGTTGTCCCACGCCGGGAGCATTGGCGAGATGATGAGCGGTATACTGTTCAAAATAGGTGTTTTCAGCCGACATTCCATCCACAGGGACGATAACTTGAAGCCCCCTGAACGCGGCCTGACTCGCCGTGTTGAGAACAGCACCTTGAGCAGCCGTTCCCACGACCACCACTGTCTTGATGCCCTTATCGTTCAAAATCTTTTCCAAATCGGTCCTAAAAAACTTGTCCGCTGACGCTTTAACTATAGGTTCTCCGTCAAGCGGAGCCACGTCGTTAAGTGTGTCGGCGGGCGTCGCTGCAGTTGTTATGCTATAGACGACCGCTACGCCCTTGGATCTGGCTAGCTTCAACAAGGCTTGAACGTTAGGGACCGAAGTCACGCAGCGCGGCCGCCTCTCGTTGTTGCAGTTCTGTTTTACAAAGTCGAGCACAAGTAAAGCTGTAGTTTTCGGGTCCATTGTTACCGGCTTCAACTCCGGGGGTTTTGGGGCCTGTACGGTTCCCCACTCATCTATAATCGTTTTGGTCTGGCCGAAGGAATCGCTCGCAGTAAGTGAAACCAGAAGGCACGCCAGAGCCAAGCCTCCCACAGTCCTCCGCGTTGACAACGGTTTACACAATAATCCTGGTTGATTCACAACTTTCGGTTGCCGATCCGTCTTCATATTTTCTCCTTGTCTAGAGTCCTAAAAGCTCCTCGATTTTGCGCTGATCGAATCCAACGACTGCCTCACCGTCGATGATAGTCACGGGTGTACTCTGGTAACCCATGTCGAGCAACTCTTTCAATGCTGCCTGATCGCCACGTACGTTCTTGTGAATAAAATCGACTCCCTTCTGAGAAAGAAACTCTTTCTCCTTGTCACACGGGCCTCACCCGGGTTGACTATAGACGATAACTGTTTTTGCCATTGTATCCTAACCTCCCAATCAAAATTGGGATCGATACTAGCATTTCCCGATACAATAACAACATCTGGAATTTGACGGCTTGACTCCTTCTCATATGCGAGACGCCCCTTGGCCTCCAGAGCCGATTCGGGCGCCTCACATCGGCCAGGGCTCTCAAAAGGCATGGGTTCCGCCCGGGCCGAGTATCCCGCACTATTCTTCCAAAGTTCTAGTCACTCTGTTAATCTAAGTTTCATCGTTTATGGCATCGGGCCGAAGAATGATCATGCTAAACTCAGTGCTTCACAACTCCGCACGCGCCCGAGCGGGGGTTATTACTCTTACCCTTGCCGTGCTCTTTGCCTTCTCCGCTTGGACCTTCGAAATCCCCTCGTTATCGCAACCCCGTGTTGACGCGCTCAGAGACCACGTACGATATCTGGCTTCAGAAGAACTTACCGGACGCGGTGTCGACACCCCAGGCATCAAACTCGCCAGAGACTACATCGCTCGAGAGTTCGCCAAGCTTGGCCTGCGCCCGGGAGGCGACAACGGGAGCTACCTGCAGGGATTTGATGTGGCCACCGGAGTGACGGTGAAGCAACCAACAATCATCGCGTTTGGAAAACAACCGCCCTTAAGACTGAACGATGAGTGGACCCCCTTGGGCCTTTCCGGGTCGGGCAAGGTGGAAGCTGATGTTGTTTTCGCGGGTTATGGCATTACGGCCAAAGAATATGGCTACGATGACTACGCGGGAATCGATGCTAAAGGCAAAATCGTCCTGGTTCTCCGCTACGAACCTCCGCCAAAAAACCAGAAGAGCCCGTTCCAAACCCCTCCCCGCTATTCAAATCATGCGACGCTACGCGCTAAAGCAAACAATGCCAGCGACCACGGCGCCGTTGGGATAATTTTAGTAGATTTCAATCACTCCGGCGACGAACAAAAAGAGCTCCTATCGACGAGGAACAGCCTGTGGCGAAGCGGCAATAACCCGATCGCGGCGCAGGTAAAGCGCGGCGTCATTGAAAAATGGCTCGATGCCCAGGGTGTCTCGCTCAAGCCACTGAAGGAAAAAATTGACCGGGAGGAAAAGCCGGCTTCGCAATACCTGCCAGCGGCCCGCCTAACACTCCAAGTGAGCTTGGAGGAAATTCGCCAGCGAACCGAGAACGTGGTCGGCGTTCTGCCGGGCTCGGACCCGACCTTGAAAGACCAAAACATCGTCATCGGCGCCCACTACGATCACGTGGGGTTCGGCCATTACGGTACGCGGAACTTCAGCGCGGAGGGCCAGATCCACCACGGGGCGGACGACAACGCTTCGGGGACAGCGGTCTTGTTGCAGTTGGCAGAGCGGCTGAGCCGCTCGCAAACTAGA
>JAHKKJ010000743.1 GCA_020027655.1 Deltaproteobacteria bacterium
TGTTTGGCTTCGACCTGAGGGATCTCGCTCTCGTAGGGTTTGCCTTGGATTTTTGCCAGCAGCAAATCCGCGGCGCGCACATAATCCGGAGCACCAGAGCGCACGGTAAAGCGCCGTGGGATAGGCAAGCAATGCTCCGCCCGGAAATTTTCGATAGCGGTTTCGTCGCCAGCCAGCAGCCGCTCGATGAGGAGTGAAAAGCGTTTTAAGCTTTCTTGCATTGACGCCGCGGAGGCGCCGGTTTGAATGGCGAAGACATTGCGGCCGATCTCTTTGGTTCCCGGGTTGTCTTCGTGCATGCCGGTGATCACCGGTATGCGCCAGTTATCCCGCACCCAGCTGCAGACCTTGGCGCAAGCCAGGCCGTATCTGCCGGCATTGAAGGCCGGACCGGCAAGAAATAAGTCCGGTTGAAATTGCTCTAGTGCGGCGCGAATCGCGCTGAGAGCTTTTTCCTCTTCCTCGTGAAAATAGTTATCGCCACAGGCGAGAGTTGCGTAGTCAACACCGTGATCCTTCAACGTGTTTTCGATGACCGCGCCTGCGCCGACGGCACCGGGTATGAAGAGAACCTCCTGCCCGGCCTTCTCTTCGCCGCCAATCTGGGCAAAGAACTGATTCAAATAGTGGAGAACTTTCATGTCGTAGTATCCTCCTTAGCATTTAAGCCGCCCCTGGGTTTTAAGCGAAGCGTGGGTGTCATTCCGAAGCGAAGCTGAGGAATCTTGACCGATGAACCAAGATCCTTCGCGCTGCTCAGGATGACTCACTACGCAGGAGCGAACGAGCGAGTGCAGTCGGTATCTAGCCGACCTAGGATAAATCGCGCAGCTTGGAACTGGACGTGAGTCAGCTCTCATAAACTGCCCGAAACCCGCTGTCGCCCATCTTGCTGTAGGAGCCGAAAAATATCGTGGGGTCAAAAAGGAAAGGAAGGCGTGGATCATGGGTCGCCTTCAAGTGGAGATCGATCTCGGCGCCGCCGATCACGGTTGCGAGCGGCGGAATATAGATTTTCTCCGAAACGTTACCCCGGCTGATCATGCTATCGGCCTCTTTCGGATGGTCTACGAGGGGTCTCTCATAACCTTTAGGCCCATTGGATTCGTGGAGTACGGCGACGGTTCTGACGCCCTCGTCTTCGCAGGCCTTCACGGTCTGCATGAAGTCGACGGTTCCATTCCCGGTTCCCTCCATGAATGCGACAGCCCCCTCGGCGCCCAGATTGCGGGCCAGACGCGCCACCCATAGTCCCATCTTTTTTTTCTGTTCGAAACTGTCATTGTAGCCCCGCGAAAGAATGACACCGAGGAAGTTCACAGTTTTCCCGTGTCTCTCCAGCAGCTCGGCGATGAACGGGTTGGCACAGTGCAGGGAGGTGGGGATCTTCCGCTCGCTCTTGTAGTTCCCGCTGACCACCGCGCCGTCGAAGAATTCCGCCGGATGGACAAAAGTAGGGAGTGTTTTCGAGACCTCTTCGCCGTAATAAAAAGTTCGCGCGCAAACGAGCTGGCTCTGTACCTGGTAGATGAGAACGACTTTAGGTAGCCGTTCGTCGACGGGCTTCAAGGCGACGATCTTCCGGTCGGGCTCAATGCCGTGTTTGTCTACCTGCGCCAAAAAGCGCGCGCAGCGGAGCCCGATGTTTCTAAGCGCCTGATCGAAGGCTGCATTGGAGACGGAAGAATCGGGAGTCAGCGAAAGAATCAGATGGAACTGATCTGATCCGTAGGAGTAAGGAGCGCCGACACCCGTCATGTCGATCATTCCCTCGCGTGGCTTCTCAATCGGCGTCATAGCCTCCGGGTGGGGAAACCGAGCGGCGACGGTCACGAGCAGATTCTTGATGCGCGTTGTTTGCCCGGTGCCGACGAGTTGCGCCGCACCTTCGAACCCCGGAAAAGTGGAACCTGAACTATTCAATTTTGCGATCGGGAGCACGGTGTCCAAAACGTGGACGATGCGTTTGGATTCACCGGGGCGCGCGAGCTCGTAATCAGTATGGATACCGTGGGATAGGTCTTTGATTTGTTCCTGGAGATCCGCAACGGAAACGGAAAGCGACTTCCCATTAAGAGCTGTGTGCTCGCTCCATTGAATCTCTTCGAGAGCGTAGTCGAAAAGTTCCAGTTCCACCGGGTGTCCTCTTAATCAAAAGGAATAACCGTTCCCGGTGTACCGCGTCGCTGCTTAGAGTGTCAAGGTGAGACACGGGTGAGCCGTGGAGATTAGTTGTGCGGGATGGCCCCGAAGAAGTAGAACAGTTTATCCGCGCAGATTGACATAACAGCCGGCTATCGGATAGTCTCCGGTCCAAAATTGAGGATGGGGCCAGTCGGTCTACTCTACTGGACCTTTAGATTCTCGAAAGCTTGTTGGAGGAAGGTTGTCGAGGACAATTTTGGCTGGCCAGTGGCTGAACCTCAAAACGAAGTTTCGATCATTAGATAATTCCCTAACTGCTTTTCGGCAGAATCATGTGCGAGCCCTGATCAAAGTTGCCTCGCTCGCCGCCCTCGCGGCATTGGTACCGCCGTCCGTCAGCGCCGCGCCGTCGCTGCGGGCAGGTGAATTCCTCTGGGCGGGCGACCCTGAAGGCGGCGCGCCGTTTGTCGAAGCGGATCCCGCCCAGCCGGATAGACTCGTCGGCTTCGACGTCGAGATCGCCGATCTCATCGCGCGCGGCCTCGGGCGCAAAGCCGGTTTCATCAACGTTACGTTTACCTCCATCGATCAATCCATCGAGCGTGGCGATGCCGAAATTGGCCTGAGCGGGATCGAAGACACGCCGGCGCGGCGCGCCGCCATGGCTCCCACCGTTCCTTACTACCAGTTTCGCGAAGTGTTGAGCGTGCGCGAGGCCGACGCATCGCGTTTCCGGACCCTCGCCGACCTTCGCGGC
>JAHKKJ010000744.1 GCA_020027655.1 Deltaproteobacteria bacterium
ATCTGCACCTTGCCATCGGACAATAATTTTAACATCGCGAGGGCGCGAGGAGTCTGCATGTCGGTGGGCGGGACATAAAAAGACTGCGAAGAAGGATCGTAAACTTCCGCAGTATTGAGGACATTATCCTGCGCACCGACGCCGCCAGCGATCAAGACTTGGCCGTTGTTGAGTAGAATGGCGCTCTGAAATTTACGAGCTGTATTCATACTCCCGGCGATCAGCGAAAAACTCTGCGTAGTCGGATTGTAAAGCTCGGCGCTCCCGCTAGCGTCTCCACCGGCAACGAGAATGTTGCCGTTGGCTAAGACCGTGGCCGTGTGGCCGCTGCGGGGCGTTGTCAGAGACGGACCGGCAGTGAATGTAGCCGTCAAGGGATTATAAATTTCGGTAGATGTAAGTGAGCCATTCTGGTCGCGCCCGCCGATGATGAGCACGCGTCCGTCGGCAAGTCTCGTCGCGGTATGATCGGTTCGCGCGACGATTGGCATAGCCGCGAGCGAGGATGTTTGCGATGCGGGATCGAGAAGTTCCACTTGGTTTACGATCCCACTCTGATTATCGCCGCCGACAATCAAGACTTTGCCGTCTTCTAACAGTGTCGCGGTGTGCCCCCGCCGCTCGATGTTGAGTTGGACGGTTCCGACGATTTGCGCGAAGGAAGGAACAGCGCAGGCGATGCTCACAAGAAACCCAACAAAAGCGATTACCGCGCAAGTTACGAGCGGGTTGATCGCTCGACTGGCTCGCCGTGGCTTAACATTTGATGGTTCGTGTTTTATCTGAGCGTCCACAAAAGTCTTCATTGCACTCTCCCTTTCTCCATTCGTCTTTCGTCCACTTCATTTAGAGGCCAAAAAAAAACCGGCACACAGTACTCTGTTGCCGGTTTCACCATTTGCTCCCTGATTCCCGTGGTGACCACGTGGGGATATCAGTTCATCGCATCAACTCATGCCGCCGTCCAAAACGGCTTGACCCTATTGAGCACGGCCGATGCCAGAGAGCGCGATTCCGTGTGACGGGACTTTTGCTGCTGCCTTGTTCCTTTCGTGGAAGCTCAGACCGGGCACTAAAAACCGAATTGCCAGGTAGAGTGTCAGTCTTCTCAGCTGTGTCGCGTAATCAGGTGTTACAATTGCGCCGCCTTGCAGGCGAGCAAAAAGTTCAGCGCTCAAGAGTTCGAATTGCTAATTTCGGTATGATTTTGGTAAGAAAAAGAGGAACAGAGGCAATATGAGATCGCGGGCAGCCGTAGCTTGGGAAGCCGGCAAACCGTTAGTGATCGAGGAAGTCGAAGTCGCCGGTCCGAAAAAAGGCGAGGTGTTATTAAGGATATTCCTGTCGAGCAGCCGACAAAACTCGACTAATTATCAACCTGAAAACCGCTAAACAGATCGGACTCACAATTCCACCCAACGTACTGGCGCGAACGGATAAGATGAGCAGAAGAAAACTAAGCGGCGAAACTAGGATTGAAACTGAATTCTCCTACCAACGAATCTTCGCTCCCATCGGATTTTAGGCAGCGAAATAAGAAGGAATTAGCGGGTCATTTTCGTTAGCAGTGAACCCGGATGAATAAGGGCGTTCAATGCAATATAACGATAATCCGCGCTGAAATTATTGGAACATATTAAAGTGACCGAGAGGGACTGGTAACGGTTCCATAAATATCTGAAGGGAAGCGGAAAGGGACATTCTGCTTTTATGACCTAAGTTGACAGGTCAGTATGTTGTCGGATACCCTCCCACCCAAAATCACGGTTCGGGCCAGCCCATTAGCTTTGACAGCCACATCGGAATCTCAAAACGGGTGCGGCACACGATCAGATTTATGAGGTCTCCATGGTTACACCCCAATAGCAAATTCTTATCACTGGGATTTCTATTTCGAACGGTTCTTATTGGGGGATTGGGGCTGCTGGGTGTTTTTCCCATCGGTCAAGCGACGGCAGCGAGCGTCGAAGTGTTTCATGCCGATTCGCTCGCAGGTCCTATGCAAGAACTCAAGAAGGCTTTCGAAGGAAAACACCAGGGGGTAAAAATAAACCTGACCTCCGGTGTTTCACGGCAGCTTGCCGAACGCATCCTGAAAGGCGACACCTGCGATGTGTTTGCGCCTTCATCTCCGGCGGTTGTCGAAGAGGATCTGATGAACAAGAAAATCGCCGGCTCCGGCAAGAACGCCGCCTCCTGGTATGTCATATTTTCTGCGAATGAAATGGTCGTCATCACTGCGAAAGGGAATCCGCTGGGCATTCGTCAGGTTGCCGATCTTGTCAAGCCTGAGGTTAAGTTTGTCCGCGTGACCGGTGAAAAAGACCTGGCCACAAACCGGACCATTGAATTCCTCAAAAAGGCCGCAGCGCTCGAAGGAAAACCTGAATTGGCCCAGAGGATCATCGATGGTGCCGTGGTGGATTCCTCAAAACCCAATTCGGTGCCGGATACGATACGGGCCGTCAAAGAAGGAAAGGCCAACGCCGGGGTGGTGTATTACTCGGCGGCCGTCGCCGCCAAGAATGAACTGGATATCATCCGCTTCCCTGCCAGCGTCAATCTGAGCGACACAATCAGGAATGCGGCCTCCGTGCCGGCAACGGCCAAGAATGGGAAGGATGCGATGGATTTCGTCAAATTCCTCATCTCCGCGGAAGCTCAGAACATCTTGAAAGAAACCGGCCAGCCGCCGGTGGTTCCCGCGATTCAGAAAGGGGACGTTCCCGCAGAACTCAAATAATGAGAATCGGGAATCGAAGATCGCTATTTTCTTTCCTCAATCTTCCATCTTGAATCTTTGCGGGTTTGATTCCCCGCAGCTTGCTTGCGTAAAGGCGGTTGTTAGGTCCGTCAGAGTCCGTCATTCCCGAATGCTTCTATCGGGTCCGCCACAT
>JAHKKJ010000173.1 GCA_020027655.1 Deltaproteobacteria bacterium
CCCGCCTCAGTCAGGCTGGTGGCATCGGCGATGGTGAAAGGAACTTGGAGAAAGCGCGCCAGAGTCTGCGCCAACAGTGTTTTTCCAGACCCCGTCGGTCCCAGGAGAAGGATATTGCTTTTTTGCAATTCCACATCCCCCGTTACCATCTGACTATCGATGCGCTTGTAGTGGTTATGGACGGCTACCGCGAGGATTTTTTTCGCCCTCTCTTGGCCAATCACGTATTGATCCAATACCCGTTTGATCTCAGCCGGTTTTGGGACATTGGAAGATGCCGTCAGAGTTTCATCGTGGTCGACCTCTTCAGCGATGATATCGTTGCAAAGATCGATGCACTCATCACAAATATACACCGTCGGGCCGGCAATCAGCTTGCGCACCTCGTCCTGGCTCTTTCCGCAGAAAGAGCAGACAAGATTCCCCGAAGTCTCACCGTGCTTTGGCATAGAACCCCCGCTTCGCTAAAGTTCCCTCACTTCTTGAGGCTGCTTTCCGGTCGCGTGGCGATAACTTCATCCACCAACCCGTATTCCTGGGCTTGCTTGCCATTCATAAAAAGATCGCGATCCGTATCTTTTTCAATTTTCTTTAAACTCTGCCCCGTGTGCTTCATTAAAATGTTATTCAAATCTTCCCGCATGCGGAGAATTTCACGGGCCTGAATATCGATATCGGCGGCTTGGCCTTGAAACCCTCCAAGCGGTTGGTGAATCATGATGCGCGAGTGGGGAAGGGCGAAGCGCTTCCCTTTGGCACCCGCGGCTAAAAGAACCGCTCCCATGCTCGCTGCTTGCCCCACGCAAACAGTTGAGATCTGGGGTCGGACATATTGCATTGTGTCATAGATGGCAAGGCCCGATGTTACGGAGCCCCCTGGACTGTTGATATAAAAGAAAATATCTCGGTCGGGATCTTCAGATTCCAGAAAAAGTAACTGCGCGGTGATCAGGTTAGCCACATCATCTGTGACCACTGAGCCAAGAAATACGATGCGATCTTTAAGTAGCCGGGAGTATATGTCGTAGGCGCGCTCCCCGCGTCCGGTTTGCTCGACGACAATAGGAATAAAGTTCATTTCTTAGGAAACCCCTCAACCACAAAGAACATTTTAGCCTTTTTTACCTTGTTCATCAACCTTTGTGGCGGGCGCATCGACCTCCTTAATGAGCGCTCGTTCGAGCAAAAAACCGAGTGTGCGATCGAAAACCATCTGGGCACGCAAATCGTCCCGCGTGTCCGGCCTAGAGTACGCCTCGCGTACCGTTTTTGCCCTGTCACCGGCGGCCCGAGTGAGGTTGTCAACCCTTTCCTGAACCTCTTTATCGGAGACCGTAATGTTCTCAAGCTGAGCAATCTTTTCAACCAACAGGGTTGCCTGAACCTGACGCAGGGCGCGCCCTTCGAGAGTTTTTCTCGTTTCTTCCAGAGAAGGTGGCGTCTGCGGTCCCGAAACGCTTTGTCCGAGGCCCCGATTCTGATAGCGCTCCATGAGGTAGCGGGTTTGGCGCTCTACCATCGTTGGCGGCGGCGCAAAGGAACAAGTTCCAATAAGACGACCAATAATCTGCTCTTTGAGCTCCTCTTTTTGAATGTGCTCCAGTTCATCTTTCAGGCGCGACCGGATGGCCGCTCTCAGCTCCACTAAAGAACCGCATTCGCCGTGATCTTTGGCGAAATCATCGTCAAGCTCCGGAAGTACCTTCTGCTTGATCTCGCGCACCATAACAGAAAAATCAACGGTCTTGCCAGCAAGCTCGTCATTTGAATAATTCTCCGGATAGGCTACTTGAATTTTCGTGGGCACTCCCTGAGTCAGTCCTATAACTGCTTCTTCGAATTGCGGCAATGCCTGTCCGCCACCAACTTCCAAAAAATAGTTCTCGCCCTTTCCCCCTTGAAATGGCTTGCCGGCAATGGATCCTTCAAAATCCAAAGTGATAAAGTCTCCCGGCTGCACGATAGTGCGATTTTCAACGGGTTCCAGCCGCGCATGACTCTCCTGGAGTCGACGGAGCGCCTCATCGACCTGGTCATCGGTAACAAACAGTTTGACTTTCTCGACCGCGATACCCAAATAGTCTTTGACTTCGATCGGCGGCTTGATCTCGAAAACAGCTGAGAAAGAAAAAGCACTACCTTCGACCAGATCATTGGCTTCAATCTCAGGTCGGGAAACGATCTGCAGACCCCGCTCTTTAATAACCTCCCCCAGAGATTCCTCGACCAACTGCGACTGTACCTGGCCTTTAAGTTCGTCACCGTAGATGCCTTGCAATACACCCCGGGGCGCCTTGCCGGCGCGAAATCCTTTTATCCGTACTCGTCGCCGGAGGTCTTCGTATGCGCGGGAAAATTCATTCGCCACCGTTTCTGCAGGCAATTCAACACGGATTTTGCGCTGCACCGGACTTATTTCATCGATATCTATTTTCATAACTCATCACAAAGGGAATCCCGCTCCCTTTTGCATTCAAATTCGATACGCGGATTCCACCTCGCTGCGACCGTCACTCGACTACCAATATTCAACCGCACCAGTAATGTCATAGACTATTTATGATTTTGGTGCGAGAGGGGGGATTCGAACCCCCACGGTTACCCGCTAGATCCTAAGTCTAGTGCGTCTGCCAGTTCCGCCACTCTCGCGCTTGAAACACTTAAAAACAATTCGACCTCTAGCAACAGAAAAGGAGAGTAGAAAACGGGTTATGCTAAGTCAAGTGCCGCGCCCTCAAATCGTTTTATCGGCCTGGAAACTTCTGCACATTAGCAGGCGCGCCACTCATGCCAACGACTGGCCATAGCTCTAAAGCCGGAGTTGCTAAGCCGCCCGGAAGATTTACTTGAATTAGGCCAATCAAAAACGCCACAGCGGGAGTATTAAGCTGAATCGGACTGCGGCTCTTTACAGCTACTGCAGGGACACAGAGATCTCAAATAGTCGTAAGTGTAAATTCCCGTACTGTGACCGTCCTGCCAGCGGAATTCGATGGCGTAGTTACCGACCGGGCGGATCTCTTGCAACCTTGCCCCCGGAACGGAAACAAAATTTCTTTGCACCCCATGTCCCTGGCACAATGCACAGGGACAGTATCCACGCAGATACGCCTGCGCGTATTCTCCGACGTGGCCATCATCCCAAGTGATCCGAATCAGGCCCTCCGCTTTGATATGGTTAATTTCAGTCGGATAGTGCGATTCCAAAAATTTCTCCCTATGACTATAATTCTTCTAGGCCTTCAGCGACGGCTGTGATGAAACCAATCTTGGTTCGATTAACCAAATACGTGCGTGGTCCCACGTCTGCGCGATCAACCAACGTCGCATCGGTTACTGGAATGAAGCGGGTTTTTGCCATCAAGAGATCATGCATGGCACTCCCAGGTATAAGATGGATGTTTCCTCGGAGCCAGAACGGGCCGACACCCAGCAGCGCTTTGCTCGACTCTTTCTTCACGTAGAGATGATCGAGACCCGACTGTTCGGTCCTGAATTGGGGACTCAGGTCCGCGATCAAAAATACTTCTTGCATATAAATAAGGTACTCGTCAGAACTCACCGCCACGGGTTTTCGGTTCGGACCTTCCAGCGTTGCCTCTCTGAGAGAAAATACCTCGTCTCCTTCTCGAAGAATTAAATAGTTACTCAGACGATCTTGATTCGTACCGAGGATTCCGCGGACCACCGCCGACTGGAGATAAACCTCCAGGGGCATCGAGTAGGTCATTCCTTCATCCAGCGCCATTATTATTCCGACCGCGCCAGGAGCATGCCGTGATGATACAAATTATTACAGCAATTATCTCACCACCGACTAGGCTAAACAACAGACTTCTAGCGAGAATGCCTTTTTACCGGGTAAGCGCATTTGGGCTTGATGGGATTTGGTGGGCCGCCGGAGACTCGAACTCCGGACCCGCTGATTAAGAGTCAGCTGCTCTACCAACTGAGCTAGCGGCCCATACTCGCACAACCGAGGATCGAAGATAGCAGATCGCGATCGTCGATTCTCGATCCTCTATCCTCGACGATCAAAAGTGGGGTGAGTGAAGGGATTTGAACCCTCAACCCCTGGAGCCACAGTCCAGTGCTCTAACCGTTGAGCTACACTCACCACATCGAAAAGCCACGGTGGCGCGCCAGAAGGGATTCGAACCCCTGACCTACGGCTTAGAAGGCCGTTGCTCTATCCAGCTGAGCTACTGGCGCAACTCAAAGGCTAGCAGTGAACAGAAAGCAGTAAACAGTCCGACCCTGACTGAGCACTGATTACTATCCACTGCTGTAAATCTGGTCGGGGCGAGAAGATTTGAACTTCCGACCCCCTGCGCCCAAGGCAGGTGCGCTACCAGGCTGCGCTACGCCCCGTCAATGACGAAGTCATTCTACACAGGCGGGCCTTGAAATCAAGGTTTTGTCCCAAGATCAATGATGGATGGTAAGACCTGCGCCAATTTCTTTAATGCTTTTCCCCGATGGCTCACTCTTGCTTTTGTTTCTCGATCGATTTCGCCAAACGTCATTCCCCATGGCGGATAGAAAAAAATCGGATCATAGCCAAAGCCGCTGCTACCCTTTAGAGCAAAAGCGATGCGTCCTTCACAGGACTCGCGCACGGTCCATCCCTTCATGCCCGAAGAATTCGGCCCACAAAGCGCCAAGACACAAACGAACCGCGCGCTGCGTTTTTCATCTGGAACGTGCTCGAGTACAGCGAGAAGCTTGTCATTGTTTTTCTGATCGTTTCCTTCCTCGCCACTGTAACGGGCCGAATAAATGCCTGGCGCTCCGTTCAGCGCGTCCACCTCCAAGCCTGAATCATCGGCCAACGTGAGATAGCCAGAATATTCCGCCAATATCCTTGCCTTCTTGATAGCGTTCTCTTCGTAGGTAGCGCCATCTTCAATTGCTACGGGAAAGTTTCCCAAACTCTGCAGCGGGAGAATCTTTAGTGGGAGATATTTAAGGGAGGATTCAACCTCGGCAAATTTCCCTCGATTCGTAGTAGCAACGAGCAGCTCAATCACGATTCATCATAATTCAGGCCATTGAGGCGAGAACTTTCTTCTGCGCTTTGAGCAACTCCTGAATCCCCTCTTGAGCGATTTCCGTCATGCGCTCCATCTGTTTACTGGTGAAGGGAGCGCTCTCCGCCGTTCCTTGCACTTCGACAAACTTGCCGGAGCCGGTCATAACAAAGTTCATATCGACATCGGCCCGGCTGTCTTCCTCGTAAGACAAATCCAGAAGAACCTTGCCGTCGATGATGCCCACACTCACAGCTGCAACCGAATCTTTGATCGGATCTGCAGCGAGGATTCCCTTCGTCAGCCAAGCAGCAACCGCTTCCCGAAGCGCCACGTAGGCACCCGTGATCGACGCCGTCCGCGTACCGCCATCGGCCTGGATCACGTCGCAATCGACCCAGATCGTCTTTTCTCCGAGGCGCTTGAGTTCAGCAATCGCCCGGAGACTCCGACCGACGAGCCGCTGAATCTCATGGGTTCTCCCGCCGACCTTCCCACGCGACGCCTCGCGCCCAATGCGCACCTGAGAAGAGCCCGGGAGCATTCCATACTCCGCCGTAATCCAACCCTTCCCGCTGTTGCGCAGAAACTGCGGCACTCGTTCTTCGAGCTTCGCCGTACAGATGACTTTGGTATCCCCCACTTCGATCAAGACCGAGCCGTCAGCCGTCTTCAAGTAGCGTGGCGTAATCGTCAGTGGTCTCAATTGCCGCGGTTTTCGACCGTCCGTTCTCATTTTCGATCCAAGATAGTTCAATGTTCAACGTTCAAAGTTCAAGGTGCGCAGAGGTCGTTGACGTTGAACATTGACCCTTGAACTTTGAACAGTCGTCGCTGCGTTAACTATTCAAGTGAAACACGACCATTTTGAGTTCCGTCATCTCTTCCACGGCGTAGCGCGGGCCTTCTTTACCAAAGCCGGAGTCCTTGAGACCGCCATAGGGCATCAAATCGACACGCCACTGGGAGCCCCAATTGACGTGGAGGTTGCCCGCTTCCGCTTCGCGGGCAAACTTCATCGCCCACTCGACATTCTCAGTAAAGATACCCGCCGCCAGTCCATAGACGCTGTCGTTGGCCAAGGTGAGCGCTTCTTCGATCGTATCGAACGGCGTGACTGCAACCGCTGGCCCGAACAGTTCGTCGCGGGAAATGCGCATGTCCGGATTGACATCGGCCACCACGGCCGGCATATAGATCGGGCCGCGTCTCCCCCCGCCTGCGACCAGCCGAGCGCCACCCGCTACCGCTTCCTTAATCCAGTCATCGACCCGTACGGCTTCACTTTCCTTCACCATCGGCCCCACTTTCGACTTTTCATCAAGTTGATTGCCGGTAGTCAGAGCTTCGACCTTGGGTTTGAGCGCGCCGAGAAAATCACTGTAGACTTTCTTCGCCGTCAGTACTCGTTGCGTAGAGATACACGTCTGGCCGGCGTTTCCGTATCCAGTCATAGCAATGGCGGCGGCTACTTTGTTTAGATCGGCGTCAGGCATAACAATAACCGGGCTGTTGGAGCCAAGTTCCATCGTCACCTTCTTAATGCCGGCGGTACGGCAGATCCGGTCACCGATTTCACGGCTGCCGGTAAACGTGATTTTACGCACCCGCCTGTCGGCAACCAGGGTATCGCCGATTTCTCCGCCCGACCCGGTAATACACTGAATCCCTTCCGGCGGCAGTCCCGATTCGAGCAAGATCTCCGTGAGCCTCAGGGCCGAGAGCGGCGTATCCGATGCCGGTTTCACAATCACCGTGTTACCCGCCGCCAGAGCCGGCCCGACTTTGTGGCAGACCAAATTGAGCGGGAAATTAAACGGCGCAATGGCCGCGACAACCCCGCAAGGTATTCGCAGTGTGAATCCGAGCTTTTTGCTTCCGGTGGGATCCGCGTCCAGAGGGACCGTTTCCCCGTGAATCCGCTTGGCTTCTTCCGCCGATCCCATTATGGTTTCAACCGCCCGGCTGGCCTCACCGCGCCCTTCGGCGATGACTTTCCCTTCTTCTTTAGAAATGGTCTGGCCTAACTCTTCGTTGCGGGAGGCCATCAGATCGGCCGCCTTGCGCAAAATTTTCCAGCGCTCGTAACTGGAAATGGAAATCTTCGCCATCACTTTGGCACCGCGCTCCGCGAAGGCCAACGCCTTCTCCAGATCTGCGGCGTCGGCTCTTGGCACCGTATCGATCACAGAGTTGTCGAAGGGGTTTTTGACCTCGAGCTTTTTCGGTTTATCAACCCAGTTTCCGGCCAGAAAAATCTTCATGTTTCCAAACCTCCTGAATCCTCATTTCGCGACGATTAGGGATCCTCGTTGCTGTCACCTGAACCGACCAGCGCAGAGCGATTTCATTGAAGAACCCATGACGCAACCTAACTACCTGAGCGTATGTGCGAGATCATAGAGTGACGAAACCAGAAAACGCTGCAAAAAAATAACCGCGACCCAAACCACGATCGGCGATAGATCGAACCCGCCTGCATAAACCGGCAACATCCGACGCACCCTAGCCAGTACCGGCTCCGTCGCAACATACAGGAAACGGACGATAGGATTATGGGGGTCGGCGTTAACCCACGAAATCACAACTCGGCCTAAAAGGATCCACCAATAGGCCCACAGGATATAGTCCAGAACTTGAGCCAAGGCAATCAGCAAGTTCGCCATGATAAACATCGCTATCTCTATGCCTTCCTCGGGCCAAATAGAGCCGTGCCGATGCGCACGATGGTTGCGCCTTCTTCCACGGCGACGGGATAATCGTGCGTCATGCCCATGGAGAGTTCATTAAAGCTGCCATTGGGAATCTTCAAGCATTGCAGCTCCACCTGGAGCTCTTTCAGGGCGCAGAAATAGGGACGGATCTCTTCGGGGCTCTCTTTGAATGGCGGAACCGCCATCAATCCCTCGACTCGTAAATGCGATAATTCGCTTACTCTTTTTACAAGCTCCGAAACTTTATCTTGCCCGATACCCGACTTCGACTGT
>JAHKKJ010000745.1 GCA_020027655.1 Deltaproteobacteria bacterium
TGTGCTCGATGCCGAAAGCAAGATCCTTTTTGTCACGAGTCGTCAGAGCGCGAATGTTGAGGCTGCTTTGCGGAAAGTGAATGCCCTTGTGCGAACCGAGAATACCGCCAACCACGACCCGACAGGTAACGGTTTGCTTTCCAACCTTGACCACTTCTAGCTCGATCTCTCCGTCGCCAAGCAAAATCGGATCGCCTTTCTTCACCGACCTGGTGAGACCCTTGTAGTTGACGAAAATCATCTCTTCATTGCCGACCATCTCGCGAGTGGTCAATACTAAAGGCTGGCGGCTCCGGAGGCGGACGTGATTTCCTTCCATGGCGCCGATGCGGATCTTGGGACCGGGTAGGTCTTGCAGGATGGCGACGGGCCGTTCGAGTTTACGTTCAAGTCGCCGGATCGTGCGGATAATGCGTCGATGGAACGCATAGTCGCCGTGACTGAAGTTGAGGCGCGCAACGTTCATGCCGGTCTGGATAAGTTGTCTGAGAACCTTTTCAGAAGCGCTGGCGGGCCCGATGGTACAGACGATTTTTGTCCTTCGCATTTTCATTAATCTACACGAGTCGGTGGGAGAATCAAAGAAAGAGGCGGGAAGGTGCTATATTCCCGAGCCCGCTCGTTTCAAACGCGGATCGAGAAGGTCACGGAGCGCGTCGCCGAGAAGATTAATGCCGAGCACAGTGACGAAGATGCAGAGACCGGGAAACAGCGGCAGCCACCACGCCGTGCTGATGTAGATGCGCGCGTCGGCGAGCATGGTGCCCCAGGTGGGAATTTCGGGTGGCACCCCGACACCTAAAAAGCTGAGACTGGCTTCCGCGATGATTGCCGATGCCATGGCAAAGGTGCCGATGACTAAGGACGTCTGAATCACATTGGGAAGGATATGACGTAGAATGATCTGCGCGTTGCGGGCTCCCAAACATCGGGAGGCGACTACGAATTCGCGCGTCCGCAAACTCAATGCCTGTCCCCGGACCACGCGACAATAAGGAATCCAACGTTGCACCACCAAGGCCAGAATAAGATTGAACAGCCCTTGGCCGAGAAACGCCATGATCGTGATGCCGAGCAGCAGCGGTGGAAAAGCCCACACGACCTCGACTAGCTTCTGGATCACGAAGTCGGTCTTGCCGCCGAAGTAGCCCGAAATTGCGCCGAGACTGATGCCGACCAATCCTGAGATAAAGACCACGGCAAACGCCACCAAAAGCGAAACCCGGGCGCCATAAATCACCCGGCTGAGAACGTCGCGCCCCAGGTTGTCAGTCCCGAGGACATGAAGAGAGCCGATGCCTTGAGGTGGTTTTGTCATTGCCGTGAGTTCCTGCTTGTTAGGATCGGAGGGCGCGAGGGCCGGACCCAAGATGCCGACCACGATGAAAGTGAGCACGATCAGACCCCCGGTAAAGGCCTTTGCGTGCAGTCGTGGCGCCAAGCGGCTTACTAGGCCGGGCGTTTTTTCAGTAGCGGATTCGAGGGTCAATGACTGCATAAAGTCCGTCAATAACCAGATTGATGACGACGAAAGCCGCCGTGTAGGTGATGACGATTCCGGTGACCAGAGGATAATCGCGGGAATTGAGCGCCGTGATCAGAAGACTACCAACGCCGGGCCACGCAAAGACGGTTTCAACGATGATAGAACCGCTAAGCAGCGTCCCCAGCTCAAGCCCGACGACGGTAATGACCGGTATCAGGGCATTGCTGGTGACGTGACGCCAGACAATGTTTTTTTCCCTGAGTCCCTTGGCGCGCGCCGTGACAACGTATTCTTCGTTCATGACCTCCAGAACAGAAGAGCGAGTTACCCGCATCAAGATGCCTAGCATATTCACGCCGAGGGCCAAGGCCGGCATGCAGATGTGCGTCAATGCGTCCCACACGGCCTTCCAATTCATCTGGAATAGACTGTCGAGTAAGTAGAAACCGGTGCTTTCCGGTCCGGCGATCCCGTACGTGCTGCGGCCGGAGGTGGGAAGGATGTTTAGAACACCCGCGAGCAAGAGAATCAACATGATGCCGAGCCAGAAACTGGGCATGCTGATGCCAAAAAGCCCGAAGGTAGTTCCGACATTGTCCAGCCACGAGTTTGGCTTCGAACCGGCCCAGACGCCTAACGGTATGGCCAAAACAATGGCAATAATAATCGAGAAAATCGCCAGCTCGATAGTCGCCGGTAGGCGGGCTTTGATGACGTTGCTCACAGGCTCAGCGTACTTGAACGACTTGCCAAATTCCCCGGTGAGCGTTGACGCAACGAACTTTAGATATTGAACGTAAAGTGGGCGATCCAATCCCCACTGTGCCTTTGCCTTGGCAACCTCGGCGGCGTTTGTCTCCTCGCCCAGGAGCAATAGCGTTGGGTCTCCTGGCGCTGCATGGATCAAGAGAAATACCAGGAGGCTGATCAGGAGTAGGACGGGGATGGTCCCTGCGAGCCGTTGAACCAGATAGCTGGCCATTTGAGCTTCTTCGTTTACGCTCCAACGTGGGATGTTACTGGTCCATCATGGTTGCGCGTCGCACGGTGGTATCAGGTTTATTGTTACGTTTCACTCATAGGAAAAGGTTACCGTTGGACCTTCATGTCCATGCCGAATATCCGGGCATCCGGCAAAGGTTTGTAATCCACGCGGTTGTTGAGTCCCCAAAGCAGCTTGTGACGCCACATGAAACAGGCGGGGGCATCTTCAGTGATAATGCTCATGGCCTGTGACAGGTATTGTCGTCGCTTTTTCGGGTCGAACTCCGCTTGCTCTTTGTCCAATAGCTCGTCCAGCTTTGGATTGGAATAACCGATGCGCGGCGTCTCTCCCGTGTGAAAGTACTGGTGCAGCGCCGCGCTCGGATCCTGAACCGAGCCGCGGCCCATATAATAAAAGGGGAT
>JAHKKJ010000010.1 GCA_020027655.1 Deltaproteobacteria bacterium
AGTCCGTTGAAACTCGCCCCATATCCGACACTAGTCGGCACCGCAATAACCGGCTTGTCGATTAGCCCGGCAACCACACTCGGCAACGCCCCTTCCATGCCGGCGATCACGATAACAACGGAGGCGGCATATAACTGCTCTCGGTTTCCTAGGAGACGGTGAATTCCTGCCACACCGACGTCAAAAAGCTTTTCGACTCGGTTGCCCATCATAGCAGCCGTTAGGGCGGCTTCTTCAGCGACGGGTATATCGGAAGTGCCGGCACAGACGACCAACACCGCACCCTTTCCGGTAATCTTTATCGGCTTGCCGACGCAGGTCGCGGCGTGCGCTGCGGCATGATACTTGAGCCCGGAGACCAGTTTTTTGACCAGAGCCATTTTCTCGGCGGATAATCGGGTCACAAGTACATTTGCCTTTCGACGGCGCAGAGCACGTACAATGGCTGCGATCTCTTTCGGCTGTTTGCCTTGTCCCATGATGACTTCGGGAAAACCCTGACGCAGGGCGCGATGATGGTCGACCTTAGCAAATCCCAGGTCCTCGAAAGGCAGATGGCGCAAGCGCACCACCGCCTGCGATACGCTAACTTTTCCCCGCCGAACTTCTGTTAGAAGTTTTACAACACTTTCCGAGTCCATCGGACCTTTGATTAATCACGGCGCAATTTGTGAATACTCTCAGGATGCACAGCTATAAACCTAGAAACAGCTGATCTTTTTAGAATAAATGCTTAAAGTGATCGTGACCGGTAGCGCGAAAGGAAATGCGTTGACCCTTGCGGTCCAAGACCGCTATCCCGTCGCGTGGACGGACACAGGTACCGATACGGCTAATCGGAACATCGACGAACTCCTGAAGCTTTTCGATACGCGGGCGATCACGTCGCCGGGCACAAAAGAGAAGTTCGTAGTCTTCCCCGCCAGTGAGGGCATGGCCTGTCCCATCATGTCCAGCCAGGGAGCGGTACGCTGCCGAGAGCGGTAGCTTCTTTTCTGCAATAGTAGCTCCGATACGGCTGGCTTTGCATATATGCCCTAAGTCCTGGAGCAGCCCATCGCTGACATCGATCATTGCGCGCGCGAGTTTCTTACTCGCTAATGTAGCTCCAGTGCGGACTCTAGCAGTGGGAAAATGGTGTCGCGAGACAAGAAACTTTGCCGTGCGTTGCGTAAGCTTGGGCGACTTCCGTTTGAGTAGCTTCAACCCCAGAGCCGAGTCGCCTAGTGTACCGGTGACATAGATGTCGTCCCCTACTTGTGCGCCGCCACGCGTGATCGGACGATACGGCGCATCGCCGACCAAGCAGGCTGAGATAAACAAAGACTTCGCGACGCTGGTATCTCCTCCCACCAAAGCGACGCCGCTTTTCAAAGCCAGAGAACGAATACCCCGATAGAATTCCTCCACATCCTCACTCTCAAAGGTGGCAGGAATTCCAAGAGAGAGAAGCAGATAAGCGGGTGTGCCCCCCATCGCCGCTATGTCACTCATATTGACTGCGAGAGTCTTATAACCGAGCGCGTAAAGGGATGTCCACTTTAGATCAAAATGGACACCCTCGATCAGAAGATCTGCAGTCAACAGACATGAACCGGACCTCGTCTTGACCCAGGCCGCATCATCGCCGATGCCCAGGGTTACGCCGCGTCCCTGAGCCGTTGTGCGCCGCACCCGTTCGATCAAGCCAAACTCGCCTAAGCGACTGAGTTTCATTGAGGGATGGCCGCTACAATTGACGGTTCAACCAGTAAACTCCATCGCAGTTCAGTCAAAGCAGATGCACGGCAAGTTTTGGCCCGAGGAGTTGGTGGTTATATTAGGGTCGGAGTGGAATGGATCGTTCTCGCTGACGTTTGCGTAGCAATTTTTCACTGCGCTTCCATAGCCTTCCCTTGGTTCTCCTGGCCGGCATCTTGGAATCTACCGTATGCGCAGCGCGACGCGCCCCATTGTGTCCTGCCAGCAAAGCAATTTTCAGGACGTCAGACATGTTCTTAACGACGATCCATCGAAGCCTGCGGCGAAGAGACTTGGGAACCTCATCAAGATCCTTTTCGTTCCTTTCTGGAATGACAATGATCTTAATGCCTGCCCGAAAGGCGGCCAAGGATTTTTCCTTTAGTCCGCCAATGGGCAGTACTCTGCCGCGTAGCGTAATCTCCCCGGTCATCGCCACGTCCCGACTCACGGGCCGCTTCGTCAGAGCCGAAATCAGAGCCGTTGCCACCGTGATTCCAGCTGAGGGTCCGTCCTTAGGGATAGCTCCCGCGGGGACATGGATGTGGATATCGAGCTTCTGATAAAAATCTTCTTCGATGCCTAACTTGCGCGCGTGAGCGCGAGCGTAACTCACCGCTGCTTGAGCGGACTCTTTCATGACGTCGCCCAGTTGGCCTGTCAAGGTCAAGTTTCCTCGTCCCTTTGACAGCGAGGCTTCGATAAAGAGAAGCTCACCACCAGCGCTCGTCCAGGCCAGTCCGGTAGCGACGCCGATTTCATGGTGTTCCTGTTCGGTTTCCGGTAGAAATTTCGGCGCGCCCAAAAATGAGTGAAGGTTGGCACGGGTGATACGCGTGAGGTCTTTTTTTTCCTCCGCAATCTTACGTGCGACCTTGCGGCAAATAGAGGCGATCTCTCGCTCAAGGTTCCTTAAGCCGGCCTCTTTGGTGTACTCAGCAATAATGCGTAATACGGCGTCATTGGAAAACTCGAGATATTTGGTTGAGATACCGTTGTCGTCGAGTTGTCTTGGGATCAAGTATTTGCGGGCAATCTCCAGTTTCTCTTCGTTGGTGTAACCCGAGAGTTGGATGACCTCCATCCGATCCGCTAGCGCCGGCGGAATTGGGTCCAACATGTTTGCGGTGCATATGAAGAGGACATTAGAAAGGTCGAACGGCAAATTCAGGTAGTGATCGCTGAAAGCATGGTTTTGCTCGGGGTCTAACACCTCAAGCAAGGCGGCCGAAGGATCGCCGCGGAAATCGGCTCCGACTTTATCGATTTCGTCCATCATGAACACCGGATTGTTGGACCCCGCTTGCTTAATTCCCTGAATGACACGACCCGGCAAAGCACCGACATAGGTTCGCCGATGGCCACGAATCTCCGCCTCATCGCGAACACCGCCCAGTGATACGCGGACGAAGTTTCTCCCCAAGGCGCGGGCGACGGATCTTCCCAGAGAAGTTTTTCCGACACCAGGGGGGCCGACAAAGCAGAGAATCGGGCCCTTAATCTTCCGTCTCAGCTTGTTGACCGCGAGGTATTCCAAAATCCGTTCTTTGATTTTCTCCAAGTTGTAATGATCTTCATCGAGGACCTGTTTTGCTTTTTTGATATTCAAATTGTCTTTAGTTTTTTTGCTCCATGGCAGGTCCACCAGCCAGTCAAGGTAGGTGCGCACCAAGGATGCTTCAGAAGATTCTGGGTGCATCTGCTCTAATCGCTTGAGTTGCTTGTCGGCCTCCCGTTTCACGTCCACGGGCATCTTGGCTTTATCGAGCTGCTTCTTAAGCTCGTTAATTTCCTCGGTGCGCTCGTCGCCTTCACCCAATTCCTGCTGGATCTGCTTTAGCTGCTCGCGCAGGAAGTAATCCCTTTGGGTCTTGCTCATCTCCTCCTTGGCTTGATTTTGGATCCGGGCCTGCATCGTCGACAGCTCTAGCTCGCGGCTAAGGAGTTCGTTGACCTTTTTTAAGCGTTCAATTGGATCAAAAATCTCGAGAATCGCCTGGCTCTCTTCAATCTTGAGCCGCAAGTTCGATGCCACCAGGTCCGCCAGCACACCCGGATCACTGATATTGTCCGTAACCATGACAATCTCAGGCGGAAGATTTTTGAGATTCAGGATCTGTTCGATCTTTTCCTTAGCGGTACGCATCAAGGCTTCGACCTCGATGGGGACCTCCGGTAGCGTTGGTTCGATGACCTTACGTATTTTAACTTCAAAGAAAGGTCGCTCGCGCAAATAGGTGTCGACTTCTCCCTTTGACAGGCCCTGAACAAGAATCTTAACCCGGCCGTCCGCAAGCTTGAGCATGCGCATGATCGAGGCGATGGTTCCAACGCGGTTGATGTCCGACGGACTTGGAGACTCTTCAGCGGAATTTTTTTGCGCGACCAAGAAAATGAGTCGATCACGAGAAAGAGACTCTTCAACGGCGCGAATCGAAACGTCTCGGCCGACGAACAGCGGCAACATCATGTAAGGGTAAATGACGATGTCGCGAATCGGTAAAAGAGGCAGTACATCCGGAATCTCGACTTGTGATCCTTTGCCCTCTTGACCTTCAACTTTCCATTCAGCTTCACTCATAGTCTTGGATCACCTTAATCACACTGGGATTATAGGTCAACTAAAATCTTTGGCCCAACGTGTCGTTGTGGAGTGGTTGGAGGTAAATAAGAACGGGACAGGGACGTTTTTGGGACTCGCGGGTCTAGTCGAATAATTCTTTAACCTTGTCAAAGAAGCCTTTCGAGAGAGGATTGACTTCCTCTCCACCGCTTACAGCAAATTCTTTCAGAAGCTCCTTCTGACGTGTCGTCAGGTGAGTCGGGGTCTCCACGACTATCCGAACATGCTGGTCGCCCTGCTCATATCCTTGAACGTCCTTCACGCCTTTACCCTTCATGCGGAAGAGTTTGCCGGATTGCGTCCCAGCAGGAATTTTCATCTTCACCTTACCGTCCAACGTCGGCACGTCGATTTCTGCGCCCAGCGCGGCTTGAACGAAACTTATGGGAACGTCGCAAACAATATCCAGATTGTCGCGCTCAAAGATCGGATGAGGTTCCACCTGGATGACGACGTAAAGATCTCCTGGGGCGCCCCCTGTGGGCGCGCCTTCCCCTTCATTTCTCAGTTTGAGCCGTGACCCAGTGTCTACACCGGCCGGGATCTTGATGCTGAGGGTGTGTAACTTGCGTACGCGACCTGTGCCGCCACAAGTTGTACAAGGATCTTTAATGATAGTGCCGTGGCCTTGACACTGGTTGCAGGTCCTCGAAACGCTGAAAAAACCTTGTTGAAAGCTTACTTGTCCTCTGCCCCGACAGGTCGGACAAGTCTGCGGCGCGGTTCCGGGTTTAGCACCGTTACCATGGCAGGTCTCGCACGGACCTTGTCTCGGTATCTTGATTTTCTTTTCGGCCCCAGAGACGGCTTCCTCAAAAGTCAAGGTTAGGTTGTAGCGAAGGTCTTCTCCGCGAGCACGACTCCGGCGGCGGCTGGTGCCGCCAAAGAACTCGCCAAAGATGTCACCGAAGACATCCTCGAAGCCTGCAGTGAAGTCGAATCCGCCGCCAAACGGACCGCCATCACCGAAAGCTGCGTGACCGAACTGGTCGTATTGCGCGCGCTTTTGTGGTTCGGAGAGAACTTGGTAGGCCTCGGAAACTTCCTTGAATTTCTCCTCCGCTTGTTTGTCACCCGGGTTGCGGTCCGGGTGGTACTTGAGCGCAAGTTTCCGGTAAGTTTTCTTGATCTCGTCCTCGCTGCAGTTGCGGTTCACACCGAGCAAATCGTAATAATCCTTTTTTTCGCTCAAGTCGGGACCTCAATAGAAAAAATCTGCATACGTCAGAAAGCCCCTCTCCTCAATCAAAAGTAGGAGCAGGGGCTTTCTTTTTTGTCACGAAGATCAGTCACTGCGTTACTTTAGGAAATCCTAGTCTAGTCTAATCCTTAACCTCCTCGAAGTCCGCATCGACGACATCGTCTTTCTTTTTCTTGCCATCACTCGTCGGTTGTTCCTTCGCGTCTCCCGAAGCCTCCTGCCCCGGTTGTTGTCGCGAAGCCTTAGCATACATAGCTTCCGCCAGTTTATGAGAAGACTGACTCAGTTGCTCGGCAGCAGTGCGCATCGCTTGGGCATCTTGTCCTTCCAGGGTCTCCTTGGCTTTCTTAAGCGCGTTCTCGATATTTTCTTTTACGCCGGCATCCAAGTCGTTTCCGTACTCCTTGAGCGATTTCTCTGTCGAATAAATGAGCGAATCAAGTTGATTGCGTGCCTCGACCGTCTCTTTGTGTTTCTTGTCTTCGGCGGCATGGGCTTCAGCATCTTTGACCATCTGTTTGATCTCGTCTTCGCTGAGACCGCTTGACGCCGTAATTTTGATGGACTGCTCTTTGCCTGTACCGAGGTCTTTGGCCGCGACGTGAACGATACCGTTGGCATCGATGTCGAAAGTCACTTCAATCTGTGGGACGCCGCGTGGCGCTACCGGAATTCCAACCAGATCGAATTGCCCCAAAAGCTTGTTATTGGCCGCCATCTCCCGCTCTCCTTGGAATACGCGAATGGAGACGGCGGTCTGGTTATCTTGGGCCGTGGAGAAGATTTGACTCTTCTTCGTCGGTATAGTGGTGTTGCGCTCGATCAATTTTGTAAATACGCCGCCAAGGGTCTCGATCCCCAGTGAGAGAGGCGTAACATCGAGAAGCAACACATCCTTGACCTCACCCTTCAGAACGGCGGCCTGGATGGCGGCACCTACGGCGACAACCTCATCCGGATTGACGCCTTTGTGGGGATCTTTGCCGAAGATCTTCTTGACTCGTTCTTGGACAGCGGGCATGCGAGTCATACCGCCCACCAAAATAACTTCATTGATATCGCTCGGGGAGAGCCCCGCATCCTTAAGGGCTTGCCGGCAGGGGCCTTCGGTCCGATCGATCAAATCTGCACATAGCGCCTCAAGCTTAGAGCGTGTCAATTTCATGTTGAGGTGCTTCGGTCCTTGCTGATCCGCCGTGATAAACGGCAGGTTGATGTCCGTCTCCATCGAAGAAGAGAGCTCGCATTTCGCTTTTTCCGCCGCTTCTTTCAAGCGCTGCAGCGCCATTCGATCTTTGCGCAGATCAATCCCTTGATCTTTTTTGAATTCATCCGCGAGGTAATCGATGATTCTCTGGTCAAAGTCTTCACCGCCCAGAAAAGTGTCCCCGTTTGTTGCCTTAACTTCAAAGACGCCGTCGCCCAGTTCCAATATCGATATATCGAATGTCCCGCCACCAAGGTCGAAGACGGCGATCTTTTCGTCTTTCTTCTTATCCAATCCGTACGCGAGAGAGGCGGCTGTAGGTTCATTGATAATGCGCAATACGTTGAGGGCTGCGATGCGTCCGGCATCCTTAGTGGCCTGCCTCTGGCTGTCATTAAAGTAAGCCGGTACAGTGATAACAGCCTCGGTTACCTTTTCACCAAGATAGTCTTCCGCCGTCTGCTTCATCTTCTGCAGGATAAAAGCCGAAATTTCTGCCGGACTATACTGTTTACCCCGGATTTCAACCCATGCGTCACCGTTCTCATTGCGTACGACCTTGTAGGGTAGTACCTTGGCTGCCTTCTGAACCATAGGATCGTCGCTACGCCTACCAATCAAGCGCTTTACCGCAAAAATAGTATTCTCTGGGTTGGTAATGGCCTGCCTTCTGGCGATTTGCCCGACCAATCTCTCACCGCTATCGGTAAAAGCGACCACAGACGGGGTCGTGCGACTGCCTTCTGAGTTGGCGAGAACGGTCGGGTCTCCACTCTCCATAATTGCAACGCAGGAGTTGGTTGTCCCGAGGTCAATGCCAATAACTTTTGCCATCTTAGTTACTCCTTAAAATTCTTTGAGATTTTAGATATTTTGATCAAAATCTAATCATCGCCAGGTTCGTTTTCAACCTCGTTGCCGTGGTTTTTTTTCCCTTGCGATTTCGGCGCCTTAGCTACGCTTACCAATGCAGGGCGAAGGAGTCTATCGCGAAGCAGGTAACCTTTGTGATATTCTTCAACGACCGTATTTGGCTCGTAGGTGCCACTCTCTATTTGGGCCATCGCTTCATGTTTCTCCGGGTCAAATGGTTGACCAACGGCCGAAATAGGCACAACGCCATGTTTGGCGAGGATATCGAAGAACCCTCTAAGAACCATCTCGATACCTTCAACGAGGGGCTTACCGTTACCTCCGTCTTTTGAATGTGCAACGGCCCGTTCCAGATTATCCACAACGGGAAGAAGATCTTTGACTAAAGCCTCATTGGCAAAGCGAATCGCTTCATCCTTTTCGCGATTAGCTCTCTTTCTAAAATTTTCTACTTCTGCGACTTGGCGGAGGTAGCGGTCGTAATTCTCGTTGGCTTCTTTCTTTTTTGCTTCGAGATGTTCGCGTAGCTTTGCCAGGTCGGCTGCCTGTTCCAACGCGGCAGATTCCGGATTGTTTGGCGAGGGCTCAATTTCATTCACTGCTGTAGGTATCGTCGTCTGTTCATCAATCTTTACTTTTTCGTCGGCCATTTTTTCCTCGAAACTGCTTAAAAATCTAATCACGGAGGTTTCCATTGTCAAGTTTCATCGTTGTCAAAACCTCTGATATTTTAAATAGTTGTCTGCTTCGATAAAAAGTGATAAATTCTCTTAAGCTAAAAGTCCGAGCAGTTTAACTCATGCTTCTCTGCCACGTCACCCCGGCTATAGTGTTGCGCACTTGGCCCTTTGGGGAGTCGGACAAGATTGTATCGTTCCTAACCGAGAGTCATGGGAAACTTACCGGCATTGCCAAGGGGGCGAAGCGCTCACGCAAGCGATTTGTCAATTCTCTAGAGCCTTTTTCTCTGGTCAATCTTCGTTTTCAAGATCGTGCCCACAGTAATTTGGCGTTTATTGTAGCTGCGGACCTTGCGTTCGGGTTTAAGCATCTACTAACCAGTCTAGAAAAAATTTCGTTTGCTGCTTATCTAGTCGAGATCACAGATGGATTGATTGGGGAACGGGAAGAGAACCGTTTGGTCTTCCGACATCTAAAGGACGGTCTCACCCATCTTGACGAGCAATCGACGTCGCTAACTTTTCTGACCTCGTTTGAGCTCAAGCTCCTGAAATTGGCTGGTTACCAGCCGTTGCTAGATAGTTGCAGACGTTGCGGCAGAGAGCGGTGGGATCAATGCCAAACGCGCTGGCACTTCAGTCCACGGGATGGCGGAATTCTTTGTGAGTTCTGTTCGCGATTGCGCAAGGAAATCTTTTCGCTTTCCACAGCGACACTGGAAATTCTGACGAACCTCCAGCAGGAAAAAAGTCTGCCGCCATCCGATGTTTCACCGCCAACCGGGGTGCTAAAAGAGATTCGTTCCGTCGTAGTTCGTTTTATCGAGTTTCACATGGAGCGAGAGATCAAGTCGGCTGTGTTTCTTCGTCAATTCTCCTTGGCATGAAGTAGTCTTGGCGAGGTCTTTGCCGAAGAGTGATAAGCGGGATGAGGATCGAGGACCATGCTTAGGAGGAAAAAGACAGTCTATTTTTTCGGTGGCGGTAAAGCCGAAGGCAGAGCAGCCATGCGCGAACTGCTTGGTGGCAAAGGAGCTGGTCTACATGAGATGACACGGATCGGGGCGCCCGTGCCGCCAGGCTTTACTATAACAACTGAAGTGTGCAGCTATTATTACGCGCACCACCGGCAGTACCCGAAGGGACTGCAATCTGACGTCGTGGCGGCTCTTGGCAGAATCGAAAAAATCCTCGGACGACGATTCGGCGATTCCGACAACCCTTTGCTGGTCTCCGTGCGTTCGGGCGCGCGCGAATCAATGCCCGGCATGATGGACACGGTTCTCAACTTAGGCCTGAACGATAGGACGGCGCAGGGATTAATCCGCCGCACAAAGAATCCCAGGTTTGCGTATGATTCCTATCGTCGCTTTGTACAGATGTATGCGGATGTCGTCTTGGGACTCAAGCCCAAGGAAAGATCGGAGCGTGATCCGTTTGAAGAGATCTTGGAGGAAAGAAAAAAAACGCGTCGTGTGCGCTTTGATACTGAGCTCGAGGCAAAGGATTTAGAAGACATAGTCGCTGCATTCAAGGAAGTCGTAAAGTCGCGCACAGGGAAAGAATTCCCTAGTGATCCGCAGGAACAACTTTGGGGTGCCGTCGGGGCTGTTTTTGGTTCATGGAACAACGATCGCGCCATTGCTTACCGCGACCTTTACCACATCCCGCACGCTTGGGGGACGGCTGTCAACATCCAGGCCATGGTGTTTGGAAATCTTGGGGAAAAGTGCGCCACGGGTGTGGCTTTCACGCGGAATCCTTCGACCGGAGAAAAGTCATTCTACGGTGAGTTTCTCATCAACGCTCAGGGAGAGGATGTCGTCGCTGGCACCCGGACACCTAGACCCATCGCGGAGCTGAAAGCGGTAATGTCCCAGCCCTACGCGGAACTTCAAAAGGTCTGCAAGATCCTCGAGAAGCACTACAAGGACATGCAGGATATCGAGTTCACGGTGGAGGACAACAAGCTCTGGATGCTTCAGACTCGGAGTGGTAAGAGGACTGGGTTTGCCGCCGTGCGGATTGCGGTGGATATGGTCGAGGAGCGGATCATCAGTAAGAAAGAAGCTTTACTGCGAGTTGAGGCTGACCATCTAAATCAGCTTTTACGTCCTATCTTCGACAATAAGGACAAAGAACAGGCAGCCAAAGTGGGACGAATTCTTGCGAAAGGACTGCCGGCTGGACCAGGGGCGGCCACCGGGAAGATTGTTTTCCACGCAGAGGATGCCGTGGCACGGAAGGAAAGCGGCGAACAGGTAGTGCTGTGCCGAACTGAGACCAGCCCCGACGATATCCGCGGCATGGAGGCAGCACAGGGAATTCTTACCGCTAGAGGCGGGATGACATCGCACGCGGCTTTAGTTGCCCGGCAGATGGGAAAGGTTTGTGTAGCCGGGTGTGAGGCATTGTCCATCGACTATGGCGCGCGCATGATGCGCGTGGGGGAAACAGTTTTACATGAGGGGGATTGGCTCTCGGTTGACGGGAGCACCGGGGAAGTAATCCAGGGAGAAATTAAGACGCGTCCATCTGAGGTGTTGCAGGTACTCGTTGGAGGAACGCTGGAAGCCAAAAAGTCGCGGGTCTATCAGCAGTATGCCAGGCTCATGAAGTGGGCGGACGAAGTGCGCACACTTGGCGTGCGTACCAATACGGATCAACCCGACCAAGCTCGAGTGGCGAAGGCCTTTGGCGCCGAAGGCATCGGTCTCTGCCGCACGGAGCACATGTTTTTTCAAGGCGACAGGATTCAAGCCGTACGCGAGATGATTCTGGCGGACGACGAAGCGGGTAGGCGGCGGGCATTGGCAAAATTACTGCCTATGCAAAAAGAAGACTTCAAAGGTATCCTCGACATTATGGGTGGTCTTCCCGTGACCATCCGTACGCTGGATCCCCCGTTACACGAATTTCTCCCCCATAGGGATGACGAAATCGTTGAGTTAGCACAAGTCATGGGCGTTCCGGCTGACCGGCTTCGAGATAAAGTCAAGGTTCTCCAAGAATTCAATCCGATGTTAGGGCATCGGGGCTGCCGTCTGGGGATTTCTTATCCGGAGATCACCGAGATGCAGGCACGGGCAATCTTCGAAGCCGCATGCGAGTTACGCAAAGAGGGAAAGAACCCTTTTCCCGAGGTTATGATACCTTTGGTGGGATCCCGTGGAGAATTGATCGCGCAGCGGAAGATTGTTGAACAGGTCGCCAACTCGACCATGGCCTCTTATGGGGTCAAGGTCCGCTATCTTATTGGAACAATGATTGAGCTTCCTAGGGCCTGTCTCGTGGCCGATGAGATCGCCGAGGAAGCCGAGTTTTTCTCTTTTGGGACCAACGATCTAACACAGACCTGTTTGGGCTTGTCGCGGGAT
Organism: Deltaproteobacteria bacterium; assembly: GCA_020027655.1. Classification (GTDB taxonomy): domain Bacteria; phylum Desulfobacterota; class Binatia; order UBA9968; family UBA9968; genus DAIRFP01. The sequence continues at coordinate 11,702 of JAHKKJ010000010.1, forward strand.
GATGCCGGGAAATTCCTCCCTACCTACGTACTTGACGGGTTATTGGCTGAGGATCCCTTTGTCAGCGTGGATCGCGACGGAGTCGGCGCGCTGATGCGGATCGCCATTACAAAAGGACGGAAAGTACGCCGAAACCTGGAGATCGGTATCTGCGGAGAGCACGGCGGTGACCCAAAATCAGTTGCCTTTTGCCATGAGATTGGGTTGGATTATGTCAGCTGTTCGCCTTTCCGGGTTCCCATTGCTAAGCTTGCCGCTGCTCAGGCTGCCCTACGCGAAAAGCCATAATTTGTAGCACCTCTCTTCTCTTCATTTCTAAATAGAAGCCCGGTCTTTTATTTAAAAGTGTTGACAGAATTGGCTTTCTTTTAAGATAATTTACATCTTTCAGATAGCTAAAGGTGACATGGAACCGCGTATTGCAGAATTATTGGTCCGGGGGGGGATTGTTTCACGCGATCAGCTTATCCAGGCCCAGGAAAAAGAGCGTGACAACGGTTCCAGTGTCATTAGAGAGCTGGTTCGACTGGGGTTTACTGCCGAAGATACCCTTACCGAGTTCCTTGCCAAGCAGTTCAATATTGAAAAAGTCGATTTAAATCCTTCAGAAATCGAGGATTCGGTCTTTAGCCTCGTCCCGCCTCAGCTGGTTCAAAAGCATCAGCTGGTTCCGGTAAAGCTTCTTGGTTCCACTCTCACGGTGGCCATGGCGGACCCGACAGATCTCGTCGCAATCAACGAAGTAAAGTTTATCACCGGCTACGGGGTCAGAGTCACGTTGGCCCCCCCCTCGGCGATCAAAAAAACGCTCGAACATCGTTTCGGCGGTGTAAGCTACGACGAGGTTTTGAAAAAGTTTGGCGATGGGGAGATGGAGGTTATCCACGAAACAGATGACGTTAACCTCCAGGAACTTCAGCAGGCCACCATGGAAGCGCCGGTGGTCACCTTGGTGAACGCCATCTTGGCGGACGCGGCAAAACGGCGAGCGAGCGACATTCATATAGAGCCTTACGAAAAAATCTTTCGGGTGCGGTTCCGAGTGGACGGGGTTCTTCAGGAGATCATGAGCCCGCCCCTTCGGCTCAAGAATCCTTTGGTGTCCCGCCTCAAGGTCATGGCTGGGCTGGATATTGCCGAGCGGCGTCTCACTCAGGATGGCCGGATCAAGTTGAAGATGGGGGTCGGCGGAGAGTTGGATATCCGTGTCTCCGTACTGCCTACCTTATTTGGTGAGAAAGTCGTTATGCGACTATTGGATAAATCCAATCTCCAACTGGATATGTCCAAACTCGGTTTTGATCCTCAAACCCTCAAGGACTTTCTGGAAGCGATACACAAACCGTACGGGATGATCCTTATCACCGGTCCGACGGGGAGTGGAAAATCAACTACGCTTTATTCCGCGCTCTCGGAGCTCAACAAACCCGACGTCAACATTTCTACGGCTGAGGATCCCGTTGAGTACAACTTAGTTGGAATCAATCAGGTCCAGGTCCGGGAGCAAATCGGCTTAACCTTTGCCGCCGCTCTTCGGTCGTTTCTTCGCCAGGACCCCGACATCATCATGGTCGGAGAGGTCCGTGATCTTGAAACCGCGCAGATCGCGGTAAAAGCCGCGTTGACGGGTCATTTGGTGCTTAGCACGCTGCATACCAATGATGCTCCTTCTACCGTAGATCGCTTGATCAATATGGGGGTCGAGACCTTCTTGCTAATTTCGTCCATCAATCTCGTTGCGGCTCAAAGGCTGGTGCGGCGGATTTGCGAGAAATGTAAAGAGCCGGTGGAAGTGAGCCCTGAGATATTGATCAACTTGGGCGTGGACTCGGCCGAGGTTGGCGGCGGCTTTTCCACCTTTAATGGGCGGGGCTGCGGCAATTGCAACGGCACGGGGTATCGAGGGCGTTTGGCGATTTATGAAGTGATGGTCATGCACGAAGGGCTGAAGGAGTTGATTCTGCGGAACGCGTCGGTGGTTGAGCTCAAGCGAGAGGCTGTGAAACTGGGCATGAGCACGCTGCGTATGAGTGCTCTCCAGAAGGTTCGGGAAGGGCTAACGACCATTGAGGAAACCGTTCGCGTAACCGATACGGATAAAGGGTTTGGATCGGTTTTCTCGCTGGGTTTCTGACACTGCACAGCGAAAACCCGGCCGACGGTTAATTCCGATGCCGTTGAGCCCAATAAATTTTTTGTAGCTTAGGCTTTAAGAGAGGACGGAACGCGATGGCAGTATTCCTGTGGGAAGGTAAAACCGCGCAGGGACGAGTCCTGAAAGGGGAAATTGAAGCTTCCAACCTGGAAGCTGTTTTTGCGATTTTGCGGGATCGCAGAATTCGGCCGATACCGAACCGGATTCGGGAAAAAGGCAGGGGATTGGATGCAGAAATCAAGATCCCCGGCTTTGGCGAAAAGCTAAAGGCCCGCGACCTTTCTGTATTTACCCGGCAGTTCGCTACAATGATCGATGCGGGCCTGCCCATCGTACAATGCTTGGATATTCAGACTCAACAAAGCGAAAGCAAGGTGTTGCGCAATACCCTGCGTGCGATCAAGCAAGACGTCGAAGGCGGTTCTACTTTGGCTGAGGCTCTTCGAAAACACCCTAAAATCTTCGATGATCTGTATGTCAATATGGTCCAAGCCGGTGAGACCGGCGGCGTGTTGAATGCGATCCTCAATCGGATCGCTCTCTTCATTGAAAAAGCCAACAAGCTTAAGAAAAAAGTTAAAGGGGCGATGATTTATCCCTGCACGATCATTGTAGTCGCTATTGTCGTGGTGGCCATCTTACTGATCTTTGTCATCCCCGTTTTTGCGGAACTTTATGGTAGCATGGGCAAAGCCCTGCCGGCGCCCACACAGATAACGATCAACATCAGTAATTGGTTTCGCGCCAATTTTCTCTATATGATTTTTGTCCTCGTCGGAATCATTGTCGGAATTCGCTTCTACTATCAAACGGATAATGGACAGATGAACATTGATCGATTGCTCCTCAGGCTGCCCGTTGTGGGCGATTTGTTGCGCAAGGTTGCAGTGGCTCGTTTCTCACAAAACATGGCTATCCTTCTGAGCTCCGGCGTGCCCATTCTTGACGGCCTGGCGATTACGGCCAGGACCGCAGGTAACCGTGTCATTGAAAAAGCAATCATGGATAGCCGAGTAAGCATCAGTCAGGGAAGGACGGTGGCTGAGCCGCTGCGGGAAAGCAAGATCTTTCCGCCAATGGTTTGCCAGATGGTGGCAGTCGGTGAGAACACCGGCGGACTCGACACCATGCTTAGAAAGGTCGCTGAGCTTTACGAAGACGAAGTGGATGACGCGGTGGCCAATTTGACCGCGCTCATGGAGCCCATGATCATGGTCGTCCTGGGAGTGATCCTCGGCGGACTGGTGATCTCAATGTATCTGCCGATCTTCCAATTGGGTTCTGTGGTGTCTTAGAACGAGCTCCGAGTCTTGGGATCTTCACCTCTCGTTGGACCTCAACCCTCACTGTGATCGACGAGCGTAAGAACTTGATAGAGAAAATGAGATGGCTGCTCTTTCTCCGAGTAGTCATATTGTCCTTTTTTCTGGGTGCCACGGCGCTCTTCCACTTTTTCAAGCAGGATGGGGGTCCCCATTTCTTTTATACACTCTCGATCCCTCTCATCATTGCCTACGCCATTTCCATTGGGTCAGCTCTCGTCCTGCCGCATATCCCTGATCTTCGCTTCTTTGCACATCTCCAGGTTGATTTTGATGTCGTCTTGATTACCGGTATTATCTGGCTCACCGGGGATTTCACCAGCCCGTTCCCCTTTCTCTACAATCTCGCTGTGATGAACGGGGCCATTCTGCTGTTTTATCGAGGCGCGTTCTTTACAGCAGGCTTTTCCAGTTTGTGCTATGTCGCTCTTCTGAGTTGGACCAGCGCTTTCCATCACGGCAGCGGCATTCCCGTGTCGTGGTCGCACTTGATGCCGGCCGTACTTAACATAGGTAGTTTTTTCGCCATTGCCGGACTGGGCGGATTTCTTGCTAGTAAACTGAGTGATACTGAAAGGCTGCTCAAAGAGAAACATACGGATTACCAGGATCTCGAAGCGCTCAAAGAAACTCTTCTCCAGGGTGTAGGCAGCGGCGTCGCGATTACGGATGCGGAAGGACGCATCAACTACTTTAATAGCCAAGCTCAGAATTTGACACTGCTCCAAGAGGCAAGCGTCAAAGGAAAAAAGTTGGACCAGATATTTCCAGGGATGACGCACAACTTTAACGGCTCACGGGAAGGGCGAAGTGTCTTGACCGACGAAATCGTTTTTGCTGCCCCTCAGGGAACCCAAAAACAGTTACGACTGACGCTGGCACCCTTGAGCAATGCAAACGAGAAGCTCATCGGTTATGTGTCGATCTTCGAAGACATCAGCAAGCAAAAAGAGGTTGAAGAGAAACTGCGACTGGAAGACGAGTTGCGCCGGGCGCGAGAGTTCGATTTGGAGCAAGCCCCTGCCGGAGTTGATGATGCGGATTTCTATTTCGAGGGTATCATCGGCAAAAGCGGTGGGATCGAAAAGATCTACGGTTTGGTTCAAAAGGTGGCGAGAAACAACACCAATGTTCTGATTACGGGTGAAAGCGGGACTGGCAAAGAACTGATCGCGCGCGCGATTCATCTTAATGGATCAAGGAAAAACATGCCTTTCGTTGCCGTCAATTGCGGCGCCATACCAGAAACTCTGATTGAAAGCGAGCTGTTTGGACATACCCGCGGAGCCTTCACCGGTGCCGTTGCCGACCATCTGGGTTTATTCAAACAGGCGGATCAAGGGACGATCTTTCTCGATGAGGTTGGGGAGCTGCCGCTCCATTTACAGGTGAAACTGTTGAGGGTTTTGCAAGAGAAAGCTTTTACCCCGGTGGGGGGCAACAAGCAGATCAAAGTTGACGTGCGGGTCATTTCCGCGACGAACCGAGATTTGCACAAAGAGATGGAAGAGGGGCGGTTTCGGAGAGATCTATTTTATCGGCTCAACGTCGTACAGATAGTGATGCCGCCGCTTCGCAACAGAAAGGAGGATATTCCAACTCTGGCACATTATTTCATGCGCCGATTCGCTGCATCCCATGGCAAGCAGGTTGAGGAAATATCCAGCGGGGCGCTGATGCATCTAATGAGCTATGGCTATCCAGGGAATGTTCGTGAGCTGGAAAACATCATCGAGCATGCCGTTGCGGTGGCGAGTAAGAATATTATGACCGAAGAAGATCTACCAGCCCATATCAAAGGAGTGCCTATTAACGAAGAATCCGAGGTTTTTGAGAGAACCGCGCCAGGAGGCGCGGATCTGTTTTTCGCCAAAGGTTTGTCCTTGGATGTCGAATTAGAGACACATGAAAAGTGTATACTTCTGGGGGCGCTCAAAAGGACAAACGGAGTACAAAAGCGAGCCGCAGAGATTTTAGGCATTAACTATAGATCTCTCCGCCATAGACTGGAAAAGTATGGTCTGCTTAGCTCAAGAAGCCCCGGGCTCGTTGACGATTCGCCGGCGAGCCAGTAACAAATTTTGTTACAACCCAAATTCTCTTTTACGTAAACTAGAATAGTCCCGCCCGACGTTAGTGAAACTTCCAAAGCCGTTGGTTTCTTGTGGCTAACCTTTAACCTCTTGATAAGGCGTGATTTTTTGAAATAAGTGGAAATCGACAATCACCCTCTCTGGTGACCCTGCGACTTGCAAAATCGGGCTGGCCCTGGATTTGCGGTGCTCCAATTCCCAAGTTTTACGCTTCCGAATGCATTTACAAGGAGGTGAGAATACAGAGGGGAGTGTTATATGTGATCGAAGTTGCTTGTGACCTCCATTCCCGTAGGAGGCCGCAGGGCGAATAGCAAACGGGAAAATATAAACGAGGGGAGTATTTCAGAAATGGATAAATTAAGGTTACGAAACGAATCCGGGTTTACACTTATCGAACTTCTCGTAGTGGTCGCCATTATTGGTATCTTGGCTGCGATCGCGATTCCTCAGTTCTCCGCCTATAGAAAACGTGGCTATGAAGCACAGGTAAAATCTGACCTTAGGAACGCCGCCACGGCAGAGGAAGCCTATTTCACGCAAACCTTCACCTACAAAGGTGGCACACTCGCCAGCGGAACACCAACAGGGTTTAACAAGAGCAATGATGTAACATCAATTGGAGCCGTCGGATCGAACGCTTTCTCAATAACGGCTAGGCACGCCAACTGTGGTACCGATACCTGGACTTTTAGCAGTGCGACCGGTCAGATCACGGGAGGTCCTTGTCAGTAAGGAGAGTATCGCTCACATCAGCTGAAATTGTCCGTAAAGGGGGTGAGTCGTGACTGGCCACCCCCTTTTCTTTGTTGGTTACCCGATATAACATTCCAATTAAACGGCAAACAACTTATGGGTGCGAGAATTGCTTGGCGGAATGGTTTATCCAGGCTCGTACCTTTACTAATCTTATCCTCGTTAATTCTCTGGTTTTGCCAAGACTTAATTCTCCAAGAACAAGTCCCGTTCTTCCGCGACTTAGGTCCCTATTTTTATCCACTACGATTTGCTCTCTATGAAAGTTTCAGATCTGGAGAACTGCCACTTTGGAACCGCCACATGGCGATGGGGTTTCCACTTTTGGCTGCCTTCCAGTCAGGCGTCTTTTATCCGCCGCACCTTTTACTTTTGCTTCTGTCCTTCTTTCCAGCCATCCGCGTCATTTTTATATTCCACTTCTTAATAGCAGGGATCGGAGCTTACTATCTCTGCAGGAACTGGAAATTTCCCCCCTACTTGTCAATCGTTGGTGCGCTGTTGTTCGCGCTCGGGGGCACGGTTGTTTCCCTGAGCAACTTGTTGAATCACTTTCAAACCGCAGTTTGGCTGCCTTGGGTTATTTTGAGCTGGGAGAAACTTCTTAGTTCGAGCTCGTGGAAGAATTTTCTAGTGCTCACCTTGATTACAGCAATGCAATTTCTGGCAGGTTCTCCTGAGCTATTTGCCATCAGCATGGTCTTGGTTCTTCTCGATGGGATGCGGGTCAGACAGTCTGTGCCTGCAATATCGTATGGCAAGCTGTTGCTTATTTTGTTAGCCGCGAATCTTTTAGTCCTGGGACTCGTAATGGTGCAAGTCCTTCCCACCGCCGAACTTTTCTTAGAATCCCGAAGACAACAACAGATTCCGCCCCAAGAGGCCTTCCACTGGTCGCTTAAACCGGCGAGTCTGCTAAACCTATTCTTCCTGGATAAGGAGATTGACCTGACTACCTCCAAGGGGATACGGCTTTTTTTTGGGCGTGAAGTTGGGATCAGTCTCTGGCTTTATTTCAGCTCTTTACCCGAAAAACTTACTCTGCTGAGTTTAGTTGCCGCGTCACTGATAATCGCCTTGGGTAGCTACACTCCTATCTATCCTTTTCTATTTCGTCATGTACCGCTTCTCGGAGCGTTTCGTTTCCCGGAGAAATTTTTCTTTTTCACTTACGTGCTCTTTCTGTATATGGCACTCATGGGACTCGGTGATCTGCTATTGCAAAGTAAGAGCAGCATTAAAGGACCCTTCGTAGCGCTCGCGGCCGTATGTTTAGTGTGGGTGGGGCTCTATATTTTTTTTAAGGCCAATCTGGATCTACTCGCCCGTTTCATCGCCGCGCAAAGCGGGAATCCATTGTTATCTCCGGACCATGCCAAAATGGTCGCCGGGGCAATGTCAATTTTTGATAGGCAAGTTGTCCTCTCTTTAGGTTTTCTATTGCTGATTGTCTTGGCAAAGACCAAAGCGATCCGACTACCCCTTTTCGGCGTTCTTATGGTATCGGCGGTTTTTGTTGATCTCGCTTGGGCGCACAAAGGATTTCTATTTCCTTTACACCCCGGCTTTGTTTATGAAAGCCAACCCGTCTTGCAGGCACGAGAAACTGACCTCAGTCGATTGTTTTACTTTCCGTCAGGTGGAGACTTACACCCCAGTTCGGTAACAGTCCTCCGGCGACCAACATTAAAAGAATCGATCGCGTTATCGTTTAAAAATCTTCTGCCTAACACAGGGCTGTTGTCTGGTGTTGACTATTTCCAGGAAATCGACGCGCTAGGGAGGCAGCCTTATACGGATTTCCTCTTCTTTGCCAATCAGCTCGATTTCACCACTCAAATGAAACTCTTGCGCACGTTCAACGTAAAGCATCTGCTGACATTCAAGCCCCTAACTGAAGACGGCATAATTGTCATCGGCCATTTTCCTGATTACCTTTCATGGCTTTACAAAATCGAGGGAACCATTCCACGCGCCTATGTTGTCAACAAGACCGTCGTGGAGAACGACTCAAGAGCCGTCTTGCGGCTGTTATCCAGTGCTGGATTCGATCCAACGCGAGAGGTCGTGCTCGATAGTGAGATACCGATGCCACCAGCACTTCAGTTAAAAGCGATGGCCAAAATCATACGGTATGAGAATCAACTCGTTACGGTAGCGACGTCGGCTGAT
>JAHKKJ010000174.1 GCA_020027655.1 Deltaproteobacteria bacterium
TGCTCCAGTTCCTGATCGCTTAGAGTGTCGGGTAAGGGCCAGGCCAACCCAGCTTTCTTGGCCCGCTCCTGATATTGTTTGACCGCGCTGCGGCTGATAGATCAAGCCAACAAAATAGATCGAGCCGATAGTGGCGATGGCTGGAGCGAAAGAACCATGCGCGGCCGTGAGTAAGCCGGCCAGTAGCGGGCCGGCAGCGGAGAAGAACCGCGCGAAGTTAAAACAGAAGCCTTGCGCCGTGGCGCGGATGGCTCGAAACCGGCGGTTACCCCAGAGGCGAAAAATCCCATAATCGGGGAGGCGAGGACCGCGTGGCTGAATTCCGTAGCCAGCATAAAAGTCGTCGGAACCGCGAGTAGGGCGCCGAGAAAGTAAACAAACAGCGCAACCTTTCTGCCCCAGCGATCGGCGATGAGCGGCAAACATAGGCAACCGATGATTCCGCCGGTGGTCAGTGTCGTTGTAACCAGACTCACCTGCGGGATCACGGCGCGCGTGCCTTGAGCGTGCAGCATAGCGGCGATCCAGCTCGGTACCCATTGGATGGCGCCTTGGTAGCCGAAGGTCGCGACCACGGCCAGGCCAGTGCCGATTAGGACGTCGCGGCGAACTGACGTTGTGAAAAGAGCCGGCAAGGGTTTCCAATGCGCTCCGCCTTGACCCAACGCGGTTCATCCTGTCACTTCAGTTCAAAGTGAGTACTCTTTGTGGACCCGAGATTACGAGGTGAACACGATACCGGCGGTGCGCGAGCTCGGGATTGGCTTCGTTTCGTATTACGCGCTGGGACGGGGTTTCTTTGCCGGCGCGGTGAAAAATCTTTCCGATTTAAGCCCCAACGACAGCCGACGAAAAGTGCCGCGCTTTTACCAAGAAAACTTTGACCATAACGCACATCTGCTCAAGGAGCTGCAAAAAGTTGCCGCTGCGAAACAATGCACGGTGGCGCAACTGTCGCTGGCCTGGATTCTTCATCAGGGCGATTTCTTCGTTCCCATTCCAGGGACCCTTCAAATTTCTCACTTGGAAGAAAACGTCTGCGGGGCTGACGTCGTCTTATCCCCGGAGGAGTTATCAGCGCTCGATGGGCTATTTCCACGAAACGGTGCGGCCGCCGGCGCGCGTCACGACAAAGACCGCTCCAAGGAATTGAATATCTGATGAGAATCGGATCGGTGGCTGCGCAGGAGTCGCGTTGGTAAATCGCCGCTCAGGTTCCAACCTTTGCAATGGGAGGACATTTACCGTTACACTGACGACCAACACTTCAGTGATAGCGGCTGCTGCTCGTGCAAAACCTCTGGACCATTAGACCTCTTCGAACCCTCCGACATCGTAATTTTCGTCTGCTGCTGGAAGGCGCGCTGATTTCGAGTTCCGGGGACTTTATGCAAAACGTTGCCCAGAGCTGGTTGGTGTGGGATCTAACGCGCTCGCCCTTCGCCATCGGTGTGGTGGCGTTTTTTGATAGCATGCCCCGTTTATTGGTCGGTGCGTTCGGCGGTGCCATTGCGGATCGTTTTGATCGACGGCGGGTATTGTTGATCAGTCAGACGCTGGCGATGATCCAAGCCGTCATCTATTGGCTGGCGGTCTGGTTCGGGGTCATAGCCTTCTGGCACATCGTTGTATTGTCTTTTTTCTTAGGGATCGTCAATACGATCAATCAGACGGCACGCCAGTCGCTGGTCAACAGCCTTGTTCCTAAGGACGAATTACTCAACGCCATTGGGTTGCAGTCATCCGTATTCAACTTCTCAAAGATTCTCGGGCCGTCCGCCGGCGGAGTCATCATCGGTTTCATCGGCATTGCCGATTGTTTCCTGGTGAACGCGCTGAGTTTTCTCGCCCTCATCTATAATCTTTACCTGATGGAGTTGCCTGCCTGGGAGAAACGAGCTACTGAGCAGAGCATTTGGGCGGACATCAAAGAAGGATTTAATTACGTTCGTGGCAGCAGGCGCATCTTTAATATTATTTCCATTTCTTATGTCATGGCGATGTTCGGCGCGCCCTATAACCGATTCGTTCCCATCTTCGCAACGAATGTTTTGCACCTTGGCCCAACCGGTTTCGGCATTCTAATGTCCGCCCCGGGCTTCGGCGCAACTCTGGCCGCCTTGTGCTTGGCTTCGGTTAGAAAGATGCGCGTGGGGCTTCGCTGGATCTGCGCGTTCGTCCTTGGATTCGCTTTGTCTCTTGCTCTTTTTGCATTTTCGCATTCTTTCGTGCTGTCCTTTGTGTTTCTCGCCATGGTCGGCTTTTGCCAGATCGGCGAGCGGGCGCTGTCCAATACCGCGATTCAGATGGAAGCGCCATCCAACCTTTTGGGCCGTGTCCTCAGTCTATTCTTCATGGACCGAGGCTTATGGTCTTTGGGAAGCGTATTCATGGGAACGGCGGCGTCCGCCATCGGCATTAGCTGGACCTTCGCCGCCTGCTCCGGGATCTGCGCCTTGGCGGCCAGCGGTTTGCTCGCCGCTAATGCCCGACGGCGAGCGCAGGCGGCAATTCAGCAACTCCCAGGTTCGTGAGATGGATCCTGCGTGCCACTATAGGCCGGAATTTGCGGGCGCAAATTTTCAGGTGTCGAAAATTCTCGGATTTGGAAATTTCTCCCGCCAAGGCGCAAAGGCGCCAAGTGTGGAGGGGAAAGATAAATATTCTTACGAATTCTTTTCGCCATTTTTTCCGACCTTAGCGGCCTTGGCGTCTTTGCGGGAGATATTCCGAGTTTCGGTTGCGGTCTGCCGCGCTGGGTGCTTCGTGGTGCTGTCGATTTTTGCTTTGGTTGCGGCTCTGCCGCGCTAGGCCGGGACGGCGATTACACCGTAGGCATGACATCGCCGCATTTCTTACAGGTTCGAAAATCCTCGTTGCCGAAGAAGCGTTGATATGCCTTGGAGACGGGATCCTCAGCGTAATCGCGCACAATGAAGCTCTCTTCGTGCAGGAAAGCGTCGCATTTGCCGCAGTACCAGTGAAAGCGATCGACTTCGCCTTCGCGTCGCTTTCGCTCTGAGATGAGCGCAAAGGCGTCGGGTGGGAACCGCGGAGAGTGTGGCGTGCCGGCCGGAGTGTAGATGAGCGAGCCTTCGGAAATGACTGCGACTTCTTCCTTTCCCTCGGGAGTCCGGTAATGGAGATTCATCTCCCCCTTTATCATGTACATCGTCTCGTCGCTCGGGTTGATGTGAAACTCGCTGCGGTATTCCCGGCCACGGGCGATGAAGACGAGGGAGTCGGCTTGCTGCCAAAGAACGCTCACTCTTTGTCCGCGCTCGGCAAGGCGGCGCGCTTCATCGAGCAGACTGACGATGGGCATAGAAAACATCGGGAGGCTCCTTTCGATAGTGCGTGGAACAATGAAGTGTTGAAGTATTGAATTAGTCACATACGGCGCGCGGTTATGCCTTTCTGATGACTTATGAATAATAATCCCCGATCGCTCCTAGCTGACGATTCATGCTCATGGTTTTAAAGAACTCTGTAACGCCGTCGGTTTAGGCTGGATAGAAGAACGTTTTGGGTGAGAAGCGCGTTCCGCCGCGTCCTTCTCAACTCAATGGTTAGCCACTTTTTGTTTGTGATAACGCTCTTACGGTGACGTTCCCACCGGCTTGGACCTGGACAGTAAGCTCGTAGCCTTGAAGCAGAGACATGCCGATTAGGGGTGTGGTTTCGGCCTCATGCACTGGAATCCGACGAACCTCTCCGTCCCAAAGCACTGTACCCTCGTAGATATCAAAAACGCTCTCGCTGCCGTCCGCCAAGAGCGCGCGGCCACGCTCACGCCAAACTAAGCTCAACAAAACAATAAGCGAAGATGGCAGGCTGAGGCAGCCGTCAAAGCCTGTGTCAATGATCGCTTCAATCTCTTGTTCTTGACCGGTAGGACCCCGTACCGTTAGGTGGATGAGAGCCTGGCGGTCGCCCGTCACTAGACCGCTAATCATGCCGCTGGCGATGCATGGAATCCGAAGCGGTGCGCATAACGAGAGCCAATCCGCCGCAACCATATTTGGGCGTTAGGGACTCGAGCCAACAGGCGGTCAGAAGCAGCTAGTTCGTCCGCGTCTATTTCGTAGGCTCCGGTTTCGATGTCGATGGCCACGAATCTGCTCTCGTTCTCCCTCTCCAAAGTGGGACGAAGCACGCGCTCGTAGATCTCATCGCCGCGGCGGGCAAACTCTTCTTTGCTATAACGTGGCTGGGCTTTCATAGTAATACCAGGTCTCCCTTTTGGTCTCTGTCATAACATATACCAACTGTTTCGATCTTGCCATGATATTTCAGATGGCTAATGTTTGAGCTCAGCCTGATGCGGAGGCTGCAGGCCGTAGCATGTCGGCTGGGAGCCCGGGGTTAAGCGGCACTCTGGCCCCTGCGCGGCACTTTGGAACTCGTGATCAAGCGGGGTCCTTGTCGAACGCCTTCGTGCCTGGCGGTAGCTGCACCCAGGGGTGTCTACGGCAATCGTAGACAGAGACCCGTGGCGCCGGAAAGCTAGGGTCGGCAAACGCACCCACGGCGACGCCCACGGATTCCTCGTGACCCTCTTCAGTGTGGAAGACGTTGGTCCCGCAGACTGGGCAGAACCTGAACTTGAACCTGGCACCTTGATCGCCGGCGCGGACGTATTCGGTGGCGGTACCGAAGACTTTGAACGGAGCAGAAAAGCTCGCCAGTGCTGCGAAGACACTGCCGGTCCTTTGCTGGCAGGCGAGGCAGTGGCAAATGCCAACGCCTCGTGGTTCGCCTTCGACTTGAATGCGCAGTTGTCCGCAGTAACAAGACCCTGTTCGGGAAGACATTGAGTACCTCGTCGGATGATTCTCGTGACGCCTAACGCTATGCGGCTAAGCCGTGGCGAACAAGCGAGCCTAGAAGGCGAGCGTCCTCGACATCAGTCTTAAGCCGCGGGTTAGACCCTAAGTAGAAGCGAGACTTATCCGCTTTTCTTCCTCGCAGGTACGTTGCTAATTGTAGTTTGTTTTCTCGTGGTGACTGTCAACTCTACTCTATCGCGACCGTTACATAAATGCGCGGTTGGGTACCTACGACTCTCGATATATGACCCCGTCCCGTCGTGTCGTCTGCCAGATAGAAATCGCCGGGACCAAGATGTAGCTTGGTCCCATCGCCGATCTCCACCTCACTGTGGCCGGATAGATTGATCACGTACTGGCGCCGGGGCGCCACATGCCAGTCGTTGACGTCGCCGGGCAACGCGCGACGAAAAACGATGCCGTCTCCCGGTTGGAGTTTTCCGATGTCCACATCGATTTCTTCAAAGTGAGATTCGCCGTCCGGCCCAGTGTAAACGCGTGTGATTTTCATGAGTGCGCTTCCTTCACAGAACTGTGGGTTGAGCTGGGCGATCGGGATCGGTTTACTTAAACCGCAACGACGCCTCTGTCTAACGGCTGAACTCTGAAGAGCTCATCTCGGTGCAAGGGGGCGGGTCGACCTTGCGGACTAGCCGCGGGCTGAAGACTTGTTCAAGGCCACGGCGGCCCGAATGAGAGCCTTCAGAGCCTCCTCGTCCAGCTTGTCGCCTTCGTGGAAGTCGATGGCGCGCCTGGCGTTGCCTTCGAGACTGGAATTGAAGAGGCCTGAAGGGTCCTTCAGGGAGGCTCCCTTGGCGAAGGTCATCTTCACGACATTCTTGTACGTCTCGCCGGTGCAGATCAGCCCGTTGTGCGACCAGACTGGAGTCCCTCTCCACTTCCACTCCTCGGCCACTTCGGGGTCTGCCTCCTTGATCAAGGCGCGGAGCCGGGAGAGCATCTCGCCCCTCCAGTCGCCCAGATCCTCGATTCTCGCGTCTATTAGCTCAGATGGAGACTCGGCTCTCTTCGACCGGCTCTTCTTCATGTTATCTGCCTCTCCTTGGGTCGCTTTTCTCCCTTGCCTTGCGACGCCGCTGAGCCTCGTGAAAAGCATAGGAAACGCTAGAACCTTCGCCGTGTCAACCCCCGCGTGGCGGCGCACACGGGTCGGACGGACGGGAGCGGTCCAGGGTCGCGTGGGGCCGGCGCCTCCAGCTTGGCCCTCCTTGGCACCACCCCCGCCCAACTGTAAAGCTCAGCCGGCGCTCTTAGCGATCGGTCTGAAGCACCAAGTTAGGCCTACAATTCAGATGTCCTCGATAACGAGTCGTACTCAAGCGCGTTGCGCGCCCTGGCGCTGACTGTTCAGGGCGTCAGCATTCAAGACGTTCACTGGGTTCCCTTTGATGAACGCAAGGACATTGTCCACAACTGCGCGAGCGAACCGTTGGTAAGACTCGGCAGTTCGCCAGGCGACATGCGGCGTCAATACGGTGCGTGGGGCATCTAGAATCGGATCATACATGTCCACTGGCCCGTCATCGCAGAGGTCAAGGGCCGCTCCGGCAAGATGACCCGAGCGGAGCGATGCCGCGAGGGCCTTCCGATCCACTATTCCGGCCCAAGAGATGTCAATGAGAAGCGCGCTCGGCTTCATTAGCGCAAGCCGCGTCGCGTTGACAAATTGACTCGACATTTCTGAACGCCGTAGGTGTACTGAGAGGATATCAGCGGTACTGAACAATTCCTCTTCGCTGACCATCTGTGCTCCCGACGTGGCAGCACGCTCCGGTGTCAGGGTCGGCCCCCAGGCGATCACCCGAAGTCCGAAAGCGGGCGCGCATTTCGCTACCGCAGTCCCAGTCCTTCCGAGGCCTAGAATGCCCAGAGTCTTTCCTTCCAGTTCCAATCCTGGCACAGGCTCCCAATGCCGCTCACGCAGAGCCAGGTCAGCCGAAACAATTCCCCGTGCGAGGGCAATAATGAGTCCAAAGACATACTCCGCTATCGAAACGAACGATACTGCCGGCGTCATCGCGACGGCAATGCCCAGTTCGGAGGCTGCCTTTATGTCGATGCGGTGAGGGCCGGCGGTCACCGCGATAAGGTGTAGGTCTGGTAGGGCATTCAGCGTCTCACGGTCAAAGACGGTACGGTCTCTAATCGCAACCGCAACCTGGGCGTCTCGGAGCCGCTCACTCAGCGCCGCACGTGTTTCCGCAACTGTATCGTAGACTCTAAGGGTACCCTCGTCCAACCGCGCCAATTCTCCGCTACGCTGAAATGCCCCGTCGATATCGTCGCATACAACGATGTTCATGGCATTGGCTCCTGATTTCCCAATAACCGGCTCGACTACGCACGCCTAACGTTTTGGGTGAGAGGCGCGGTCCGCCGCGCCCTTCTCAACCCATTACG
>JAHKKJ010000746.1 GCA_020027655.1 Deltaproteobacteria bacterium
TAGGGACGACTGCGATACTGTCGGGAGAAGTCGATGTGGGGATCATCGGCGGATTTGCGCCGACACGGGCGATTACTGGAGGAGCCAAGAATTTGGTTATGATCGGGCAAAGCAAGAACCGCATGACCGGGGCGATTGTTGGCAAGAAAGAAATCATCAGCGTCCAGGATCTCAAGGGAAAGCGGCTGGGCATCGACCGGGTCGGTTCGAATCCGGACATGTTCACGCAAGCCGCTCTTTCCCGTTTTCAGATGGATCCGCTCAAAGATCTCCAGTACATTCAGCTCGGTAGTATCGGTCAGGGAATCCCCGCGCTCAAGGCGGGAACGATTGACGCCCTCACCACGAGCACGCCCCACGATCTTTTTGCCCAGAGGTTGGGCTTCAAGGTGATCCTGGATATCACGGCCATGAAGATTCCTTTTGCCGCGACGGTTCTCGCCTCTGCTCGCAATACGGTAGAGCGCAAACAGCCGGAACTGACGAAGTTCATGCACGCTTACGCTGAAGCCGTTCACTATTTTCTGACCAACAGAGAAGGCACCGCCCAGATCGTCGCCAAATACACCAAGGTCGAAGACCGAGACGTGGTCAACCATGCAATCGAGTCTGAGGCGGCGGCCGTGGAAAGAACCCTGCAAGTCGATCCAAAGGGAATCGAGCTTATTCTCGGGTTAATCAGCAAGACCGTTCCCCAAGCCGCCTCGGCCAAGGCGGAAGATTTCTACGACCCGCGCTTTTTTAATGAGCTAAGAGACAGCGGCTTTCTCAAGAAATTATGGGCAGAGAAGTGAATGAATCTGTTCACTACGAAGAGGACAGCGCGGCAAGCCGCAACCAAGTCGGAGTGACTCGCGCAAAGGCGCAAAGGGCGCTAAGGTGGGATACGGAATAAAATGGAGTTTTTAACAGGAGGTAACGGAAATAACAGAGATGAATCAAAACACTTCGTTTCATCTGTTCTCTCCTGTTTAAAAAAGTTTCTTTGCGTTCTTGGCGTCTTGGCGCGATCAAAAGAATCAGGATCAGCAGGCTGCTCAAAAAGACCTCAGCGGCAAGGCGCACGAAGATCGATGAGCGGAGGCGTACTCTTTTGTACGTTGACGCGAAATCGGTCGAGCGCAACGAAGCATATGAGGCTTTTTCAGCA
Source organism: Deltaproteobacteria bacterium (assembly GCA_020027655.1). Taxonomy (GTDB): domain Bacteria; phylum Desulfobacterota; class Binatia; order UBA9968; family UBA9968; genus DAIRFP01. The sequence goes on from JAHKKJ010000746.1 coordinate 1,151, forward strand.
GTCTGCTAGGAGCCGTAGAGTTTCTTGATAAACCCCTCCCGCTCGATTTCGTCGATCAAGCTCATATCGATGAAATCCGCCGGATTTTTATCGCCGGCGTCGATGGACACCAAGATGTTCTTGATGCCTTCCAACTCCGTGCGCGGCGATCGGGGCAACCGTTTGGCGAAGAATTCGTAAGTTCCTTCCACCGCCTCGGCGTCTGTAATCTGGAGACGTTTCCTGAGAATTTTCAGGCTGCCTTCCTTATTGGTCTTGACGTAGTGCATGCCCTCGATTTGCCCCTTGATGAAACCCTTTACCGCGGCGCGGTTCTGTTGCAGATAGGAGCGGGTGACGATGTTCGATGTGTTCGTATAGAAACCGAAATCGCCGATATCCGCCAGCACGTTCATGCCGAGCTTGCGCGCCTGATAGATTTCCGGATAGGACTGCACCGTCGCGGAAACCTTATTGCTGAGCAGCGCCGCCATGCGCGCCGCTGTGCCGCCCGTCTGCAACATGGTGATGTCTTTAGGATCCATTTTCCAGGCTTTGATCGCCATCAGCACCGCGGCGTCGTTGGAGCCGCCGAAGCGGTTGATACCGATGGTCTTGCCGCGCAGCTGCTGCGGCTCCTTGATTTCAGGTCGCGAGATGAGCTGCATCGGGAGTTTATTTTCCAAGGTGGCGACGATCACCACTGGGGCGCCGCGAGCCGCTGCTATCACTGACGAAGAAGCCGCCGTTTGGGTTAACTGAAGACTCCCGCCGAGCAATGCCTGGATGTTCGGCGAGCCCGCCTGGATCAAAATGATCTCCAGATCGACGCCGTACTTCTTGCTGAACCCCAATTCCTTATTGACCCACAGCGGAAGTTGGTAGCCGGCGGTACCGCCGTAGCTCACAAGAAACCGGCCCTCAGCAGCCGACCCGACGCGCACGAAACCTGCAAAGACCAGAGAGAAAATGATCAAAACCACTAGAGCCAGCCGTGATCCGAGTGGCGAGATCGGAGAAACCAAGAGAGCGTTGGTGGATTTGCTTACCTCCTCTCCCTTGACGGGAGAGGAATGAGGTGAGGGTGCCAAAGGTTCGCAGCGCCCCCTCACCCTAACCCTCTCCCGCGAGGGGTCGCGAGGGGAGAGGGAACTTTTTCTCGAAGCTTTGTCCAAGTGACAAACTGCTCTGTTCCATTTTATGCATAAGTCTTACTCCTCATATTCAGTGTTATGTTCAACTGCGTTTCACGGCTTGCTCGACGCGAATCGCGGAAAAAGTTGCAGCGCATTAAGTTCCTCAACGGCCATGCGCCCTTCGGCATTGAAGCCATCATATTTTTCCCAATGGTCCACTTCCTCCTGCAGCCGCTTGCCGTAAACAAAGGGCAGGTCCGACCCCCAGAGTATGTGCGTTGGGTCGGCAATCTCTTGCAAGGAGCGCAGGGCGTATCCGGCGGTGGTGCTTGCGATCTCGTAATATAGTGCGCGGAGTGTTGGGATAACGTCCGTGACTCCTTTGGCTCGTCGGTGATCCTCCAGCATCGAGATTCTTTGGGCAATAAACGGCACTGCGCCGCCCCCATGTGCGAGGATAAGGCGGATATCGGGGCAGCGCTTCAGCGTGCCGGTAAAAATAAGATTGACAATGGCGCGCGTCGTGTCAAACACATATTCGACCACAAAGGGAGGCGCGCCCAAGTTCGTCTCTCTCGGCGCTTCGCAATGGGTTGGATGCACAAAGACAACGGCCTTGC
>JAHKKJ010000175.1 GCA_020027655.1 Deltaproteobacteria bacterium
TGCTCCAGTTCCTGATCGCTTAGAGTGTCGGGTAAGGGCCAGGCCAACCCAGCTTTCTTGGCCCGCTCCTGATATTGTTTGACCGCGCTGCGGCTGATATTTAAGCTGTGTGCCACCTGGCGAGTGCTGAACCCGCCCTGATAGCTCAGACGTAGAACTTCTTTGATCTTGCGCATGGATAACCTCCGGTTGGCCATTCAATCCTCCTTGTGATTAAGGCACGGATTGTAACAGCCGGGTTACCCAGCGTCGCTTAGCTCACCCTAACCCCATAAAAGCGGGGTGGCTTTTTTGCTCCGGAACGCTGGCCGGATTGCGCCGGAACGGGTGGCTTTTTTGCTCCGGAATCAGTGGCTGGTTTGGTCCGGAAAACGTTTCAGAGATCGGCGAGTTAGACATCGGGCATACTCTAGACTGACAGCAGACGGTAGAAATGTGGGAGCACTGCGATATATTACGCACGAAAGCGTAGCTTCTTCACAGGGTCGGGCTTCTTCCTAAGCCGGGGTAAACGGTGTTCGTTGCACCGCCCGGCCGTTTTTGTTTCAGTCTACGTAAACGGATTCGTTCCCGCCTCGCAAAATTGCAGGCCGCCAGTTCCTAACTTCAATCGGCCTGTTGGTATTTCAACTTCTACGCAGTCGTGAGCTCCGGGGTCCACAAACTCGTTCAACGCTTTTTCAAAAACTTCTTCAGGAATATTTATAGCCTCCCTCACAATATCTTTATCGATATACTCGTTTCCCTGTCCAGGATCGTGGTACCGACTGCAGAGCCAGTGGAAGATTTTGGCTTTTGCTTCCTCAATAGTCATGTCTCTTTGTCCTCTCCTGGAGCGCACTGCCCGGGCCGTTTTATTTTTACTTCTTCTGTTTCTTCACCTTCTCCTGCAACTCTCTTAATGCTTTCAAGTAGCCACCCCGTGGCTGGTGCTGGCGAGTTTCCCAGCTAGCCACGGGGGTCAGGAGTTGAGCCGAGCATAGCATCGAGCAAGGAATTTGACGAATTGCACCATCGCGAAGACAATTATGGCCAGAAATCGCAGACGTGTTCGAGCAATACTAGGGAGACATGGAGGAGCGCTCGTTTGATCCCATGAAGAAGGGAGAAAGGCTCAGAGAGACCGTAGAATGGCCTGGTGTCCATTCCTAAAGCGATCGCTACCCGACGCAAGGTTATCTTTGGGTTTAACAAAGCAAAACAGATTAAGCATTCTGTTCAGGGCTAGGAGCTATCTCGGGTTTTCGGCTCGAGCAGAATATACGAGCGATGACCGAGACTGCATTCATAGGTCGCTAAGTCGTATCGCGCTATTTTTTCGCTTTCGAGGTCGACCAGGGTCAGGGGGCGACCACACTCTTTTCCGTCAACAAACACTGGGCACTTCTTGTCTTCCATGGTCGTAACCCCAATGTGTCAGTTGTGAGCCCTCTGACTCTATTGTCGCGCCTGGAATGGGGTCGGTCAACAAGGTTGGAAAAGAATGGCATTCGTGACCAAGAGCGCCGATGTTAGGGGTTACGATGCCGGTTGCAGGTGTGGTTGCAAAGGGGTCGAGCTTCGAGTACTTCCGGCGTGTCGATGTTTCGTTTCTTACGTTTCAACACGCAAGAGTTTCCAAGACAACCATAGGCGTGTAGAGGTAGCGCAGCCCATTTGTTAAACTCAATCCATAGAAAAGGTGAAACGAGTCGACGTGTCGTCGGAAGACTTGGAGGCAAACATGAGGCAAATGAACAACCGAGAGTGCAGGATGAGATCCGTGGTAGGCACGTTAGGCCTTTTAGCGATTGGCTATATGTTGGTTAAAAACCTGCCGGACATCGTTCGGTATATAAGAATCAGCCGCATGTAACTCTAATCACTAGAGGCAGCACCTAACCTTTCGAGAACCAGGGGCCGCCCGGCACGCGTGCTGGTTTCCATTCAAAGCCTTCGAGCTCCGAGTTTAAACTCAAGACCAAACCCGAAACTCCAGGCAATTATTGAATCACCGCGGACAAACCAAACAAAAAAGTCTTCAGACCGCTTGGCGTGGTGCAACTCTTGAAGTTCACACCCAACGCGAGTCCTTCTCAATAAGGGATTGGCAGGTTTGCGGAATCTTCATCGGGCCACGATGCCTCATTTTCATTGTTAAATCTTAGTTTTGCCATTCTGGCACTCTTTCCGGTTTCATCCCACCGAACTTCTATTCCTAATTGGGTGGTTTCTTAGTCAATTGCGACTTGGTATTGGCATTGCTGTATGGATCGCCGCATGAGCACCTTCGAAAAAAAAATGCCCCAAATGGAAGCCCCGGTTCACGAGCAGGATACAGAGAGTTTGCTGCTGGAGCGACTCAAAAATAGTCAGTCGGAAAGTGATTACTTTCGGTGGCTGCTATTTGTTGTTGGTTTTTACCGTGGGATACAAAAGGTGGACGCGGCAACGGCGTTGCTTCACCGATTCATTGAAACGAGCAACAGCGACGAACAAAAAGCTCATTGCCATCTTACCCTGGGCCAAATTGCAACAGACGAACAGCAGTTTGAAGCCGCCCTCAAACATTTCAAGACCGCTTTAGGGTTGAACCCGAAGCAAAAGAAGATCGTCTATGTGCTGCACAATAACACGGCCTATTGCCTGAACATGCTTCATTGCTACGCAGAAGGGGAACGACATTGCCGATTGGCCATAGAGGTCAATTGGACGCGCGCCAGCGGTTATCGCAACCTAGGCGTGAGCCTTAAGGGGCAGACTAAGATCGTAGAAGCAGTTTGGGCGTTGGTCGAGGCCGCAAAGTTAGATGTGGCGGATGAACGAGCACGTCTCTTGCTCCGAAAACTTATCGAGGACAATCCCGGTGTTCTCGTCCCGTGCCCGTGGGCCATGGAAGGGTTGACTCCGAACGCGAACAGCGAAAACACACCTCGAAATTGACCTTGCATATCATTGTCCTACGAAACAACGGTTTCTTCTTCATAGCTAAACCAATCGACCTCGGTATCTCGCTTTACAAAATATAGCGAGCGCAGTAGATTCACTATTGCTACCTCGCGGGATCTTCTGGAAATCATTGGGTCTGTATCTGCATCTTCAAGGGGAGGTCTCCCATGACAAGAGTTCGAGACATCCTAGCGGTGAAGGGACGTGACGTATGGTCGATCGGGCCCCATGCATCAGTGTACGATGCGATGAAGCTCATGGCCGATAAGGGGATTGGGGCGCTGTTGGTTATGGAAGGGGCGAAGCTGGTGGGAATCATCTCGGAACGCGACTATGCACGAAAAGTCATTCTCCAGGGCCGTTCCTCGAGAACCACCGCGGTCCAAGAGATTATGACGACGCGTGTTGCCTATGCGGAGCCTGAGCAGAATATCGAAGAGTGTATGGCCTTGATGACCGAGATACGGATCCGCCATTTGCCGGTTATCGAAGCCGGCGAAGTACGTGGCGTGATCTCCATCGGCGATCTCGTAAAATCCATCATCGCTGAACAGAAGTTCATCATCGAACAGCTCGAGCGCTATATCAGCAGCTGACAGCGACTCCCAACACTCTTGGTTTGTTGCTTTCGGCCGGTTTCCATTTGGTTTCGTTGCACAAATTCGCTCCTTAGTTCAAGCATATGGAGATGGGCGTCTTCGTTCGGCGTCACAAACATTCGCCGAATGCTTCCGATGCCCTTTGGGTCTTCTGCCCAAGAGCTAACTTTTGCCAGTAGGGTCTTGACATTTCTTTTCGTGGATGACATAAGAAACTTAAGTTTTTATCTACTTCGACCTAAAAGAATTAACTTGATAGACCATATAGATTTAAAAATACTTTCTATTCTTCAAAATAGTGGACGATCTCGCCTCGCTGATATAGCTGAAGAGGTAGAGCTTTCGGCGCCGGCTGTAATGGAGCGGGTGAAGAAGCTGGAGGTAGGTGGGATCATCAAAGGATATCAGGCTGTCGTTGATGGCAAGAAGGTCGGCAAGGACATAACGGCCTTTATCGGCGTGTCCATCGGTAAGCAACGAGACATGGATAAGTTTGCCGCGCAGATGTTGCAGCGCCACGATGTGCTCGAGTGCCATCACGTGACGGGAGATGAAAGCTTTATCCTCAAAGTGAAGTCAGCGAACACCGGCTCTTTGGAAAGACTGCTGGGTGAAATTCGTTCTGTGGAAGGAGTAACGCGGACAGTCACGAAGGTGGTGCTTTCCACGGCGAAGGAAAGCCAAGCCTTGGATCTCGATCAAAGCTTGTCGGAACATTCGAACGCGAAAAGAAAGTGATGCTTCGGGCACGAATTGTTATTGACGCAACGTGGGTTTCTCGATATGGCCTAACTGTTTGCCACGGCGTGCCACCGTACTGCAACCCTCGCATCCGCTTTTTTGTGACACCAGAAGGAGCGATCTAATCCAGTGAAGAATACGAATATGGAGAGCGCCAACTTCCCTCCCAAACAGGGTCTTTATGATCCGAGGTTTGAACACGATGCCTGTGGCGTTGGATTCATCGTCAATATCAAGGGTGAGAAGTCCCATAAAATCGTCGAGCAGGCGCTGACGGTGTTGCAAAATCTCGATCACCGCGGGGCCTGTGGTTGCGAAGAAAATACGGGTGACGGTGCGGGACTCTTGCTTCAAGTGCCTCACGCTTTCTTCCAAGACGCTTGCGAGGGACTCGGATTCAAGCTGCCTGATCCGGGCGAATACGGCGTTGGCATGCTCTTTCTACCGGACAATCGCAATCAACGACGGCAATTTGAAAAGATTCTTGAGGAAATCATAGCCAGCGAGGGGCAGCGTCTTCTTGGCTGGCGCAAGGTGCCCACGGATAATTTGTATCTGGGCGAGACGGCCAAATCCTACGAGCCGTTCGTCCGGCAGGTATTCATCGGCCGAGGCGAAGGTATCGAGGACGACCTCGCATTTGAGCGTAAGCTTTATGTCATTCGGCGCCGGGCAGAGAATGCGATTCGTTATGCCCGACTGCCGGGTGGAGATTTCTTTTACATTCCAAGTTTCTCCTGCAGGACAATTATCTATAAGGGGATGTTGACACCCAGACAGGTGATCACTTTCTATCCGGATCTTTCGGATCCATCGGTGGAGTCTGCCATCGCGGTTGTCCACTCCCGTTTCAGCACCAATACGTTCCCTAGCTGGGGACGTGCGCATCCCTATCGGTATCTCATCCACAACGGCGAGATCAACACGCTTCGCGGCAACGAGAACTGGGCGCACGCGCGCCAGGGGATGCTGGCATCGGAGCTATTTGGTGATGATCTGAAAAAGGTCTTCCCCATCATCCAAGAGGACGGTAGCGATTCAGCGAAATTCGACAATTGTCTTGAGTTCTTGGCATTGAGCGGGCGCTCTCTCCCCCACGCGGTCATGATGATGATCCCGGAGCCGTGGGAAAATCATGAGAGCATGGACGAGAAAAAGCGGGCCTTTTACGAATATCATAGCAGTCTGATGGAGCCGTGGGACGGTCCCGCATCGATCGCTTTTACCGACGGTACGGTCGTGGGTGCCGTGCTGGATCGTAACGGCTTGCGTCCATCGCGCTATTACGTCACTAAGGACGATCTCGTTATTATGGCTTCGGAGGTCGGCGTGCTCGATGTGCCGCCGGAACGCGTTTTGGAAAAGCGGCGTTTGCAGCCCGGTCGCATGTTCCTAGTCGACACCAGTGAAGGGCGCATCATCACTGACGAAGAGATAAAGCAAGAGATGGCGGCGGCTCAGCCCTACAGGAAGTGGTTAAAGGAAAACCTGGTTCACTTCGACGCGCTTCCCAACGTCTCGGAGCAACAGCCCACGCCAAATCATCAAGCGACCCTGCAGCGTTTACAGACTTTCGGTTACAACTTCGAAGATCTCCGCATCAACATCGGACCGATGGCACAAAATGGTATTCAACCCGTCGGCTCAATGGGCACGGATACTCCATTGGCGGTTTTGTCCGATCAACCGCAGTTGCTTTACAATTATTTCAAACAGCTTTTCGCGCAAGTGACCAATCCGCCCATCGATCCCATTCGTGAAGAGTTGATTACCTCAACGACGCTGACACTGGGTTCGGAAGGCAATTTGGTCGCTCCCAAGCCGGAAAGCTGTCGCCAGCTTAGGCTTCCCGATCCCATTCTGAAAAACTCAGATATGGAGAAGTTGCGCAAGATCGATATGCCGGGAATCAAGTCGCTTACGCTACCGATTCTTTTCAATCCGAACGAAGGCAAGGCAGGTTTGGAGCGGGCCTTGGAGGGATTGTTTAAAGCCGCGGACCAAGCGATTGCGGACGGCACCACGATCTTGATCCTCTCCGATAAAGGTGTTGACCGAACCCACGCGCCGATCCCGGCTCTACTGGCGTCGTCCGGATTGCATCATCACCTCATCCGCCGCGGCACGCGCACCCGAGTGGGGTTGGTGCTGGAATCGGGAGAACCCCGGGAAGTGCATCATTTCTGTCTTTTGGTCGGCTACGGAATGCAAGCCATCAACCCTTACCTGGCCTACGAGTGTCTCAACGACATGATCCACGAAGGCATGCTGAAAGGCATTACGTATCACGAGGCGATCAAGGGTTACGACAAAGCCATCTATAAAGGCGTCGTAAAAGTCATGGCGAAGATGGGGATTTCTACGATCAAGTCCTATTGCGGCGCGCAAATTTTCGAAGCCGTGGGGCTCGGTCAAGAGCTGGTGGATAAGTACTTTACCTGGACACCGTCTCGCGTCGGCGGCATCGGCTTAGAAGAAATCGCGCGGGAAGCGCAACAGCAACATGCCAAGGCCTTTCCGACCTATCCGTTGAACGGCCATACACTGGAAGCCTACGGTCAATATCAGTATCGCAAGGACGGTGAGTTGCATCTTTTCAATCCGCGGACGATCCATCTGCTGCAGAAAGCCTGCCGTATCAACGACTACAAAACGTTTAAGGAATACGCCCAGCTTATCGATGGTCAGTCCGAGCGCCTGGCGACGTTGCGTGGCCTGATGGAACTAAAATACGCCTCCAAGCCGATTCCAATTGACGAAGTGGAGCCGGTGGATGCGATCGTAAAACGCTTCAAGACCGGCGCCATGTCCTACGGCTCGATAAGCAAAGAGGCGCACGAAGCC
>JAHKKJ010000747.1 GCA_020027655.1 Deltaproteobacteria bacterium
CGTGGCGGGAGAAGACGCGAAGCCTCAAACCGTATTCACCTGTGGAAGTTTTCTCCGGCCCGGTGATGGAAAATATTTTAGAAAGCGATCGCATCGATCTGGGGATATTCCCCACGCCGAAATGGCACGAACACGACGGCGGGCGTTACATCGGCACCGGAGATATGGTCATCACCAAAGACCCGGACAGCGGTTGGATCAACGTCGGCACCTACCGGGCCTGCGTCGTCGACAAAAATCGACTCACGTTGTGGATCATTGAGCATAAACACGGCAAACAGATCGCGCGAAAATATTGGCAAGCGAAGCGCGCCTGTCCGGTCGCCATCGTCTTAGGCTGCGATCCCGCGACTTGGACGGCGGCGCCGTCGGCGGCCAAGGCCGGGGTGAGCGAGTACGACTATGCCGGGGCGCTGCGCGGCGAACCGGTGCAAGTGATACGAACGCCATTCGCCGGCCTGCCTGTTCCAGCAACTTCCGAAATCGTCGTCGAAGGCGAAATGCCGCCGCCGGAAGAAGAGTCGGAAATGGAGGGACCCTTCGGCGAGTGGCCGGGCTATTACACACACAGCGGCAAAGAGTGCGTCGTTCGAGTAAAGCGCATCCTGCATCGGAACGACCCGATTCTGCTCGGCAATCCTCCCCTACTTCCCATAACCGAGCGTTACGGCATTCCACTCTTCGCGGCCCGCATCTGGGATCACTTGGAGCAGTCGGGGATCTCCGACATTCAAGGCATCTGGTGCCACTGTCACACTTTGATGGTCGTCGTATCGCTCAAGCAGCGGCACTCCGGTCATGCCCTGCACGCGCTCACCGCTATGGCCGGAATGCAGACCGGCGCCAGCATGTATCGCTACTATGTGGCGGTGGACGACGATATCGATCCGGTGGATCTGAAACAGGTGATCTGGGCGATGTGCACCCGAGTGGACCCGGCGGAGTCGATTCAAATTCTCAAATCCTGGACCTCCGACCTCGACCCGCGCCTGCCGCCGGACAAACGCAACCACGGCGATTTCACTATGAGCCGAATGCTCATCGACGCTTGCAAGCCCTTTCCCTGGCGCGATCGTTTTCCGGCGTCCAACAAGTTCAGCGCGGAAAAAAGAAAAGAAATTGCAGATAAATGGAGCCGCGAGCTAAGCCAGTTGTCTCGCTCCAAGTAAAGTGATATTGCCGCTGTAAAAGAAGCTCATCGATTAAACGAAACCAAGGAGGAACTCAACATGGACAAAGTACATTTCCCCTATCGCTCGGAAAGCCATTTGCCGTTTCTTCACATTGTCGGAGAATCCGGCAGCTGGGAAAAACACGGACTGCAAGTGGAGTACGATTATTTCATCAGTTCGGAGGATGCCCACAACAACGTCGCCAATGGCAGCGTGGAGTTCGTCGGCGGCAATCATCTGTCGCCATACATCCGACGACCCAAAGGCGACCGATGGGTCTACCTCGGTCAAAGTGTCAGCCTGCTCAACCACCGGATGGTCGTGCGGTCCGATTCGGGTATTTCAAGAGTTTCGGATTTAAGAGGCAAAAGGGTTGCCAGCAAAGGCCAACATCCCGGGCTCAACACCTGGCTTTTTCTCAAGCAGAACGGCCTGCTCGGTGAATGTCAGATTGAGCGCTTCCGCGGCGAAACAGCCCAATGGGAATATGTCCGGGACGGCAAAGTCGACGCCGCGTTTGTAAATCCCCCTGGCGATATCTTCGCCCGCAGAGCGGGACTGAAGGTCATCGATGTGGAGTTCCTCCCGATGGTCTGGTTCACCACAGTCTCGACCTCCCTGAGCTTTGTTGAAAAACACCCGGACATCGTGGACAAGTTTCTTAAAGGCTTTTGCGAAGGCATCGCCTATTTCAAGACCCATCGCGCCGAATCTATCAAGATTATAAAAGATAAATACAAAGAGGAGGGTGACCTGGACGATGAAACGGCCACGCACCTTTATGATGAGCTGAAAATGATTTTGCAGGCCAAGCCCTACGCGAGCATCCCGGCCATTAGCAACGTTTATGAAATCTCTATTGAACAAGATAAGGCGGCCGAGAAAACCGACCCCATGGCATTGTGGGATTTCCATTATCTGCGCCGCATCGATGACAGCGGGTTTATCGATAATCTCTACCGAACGTGACGAAAGGCGATTCCGAACAGAGTCTCGGGTCTAGAGTCTCGCGTCTAGTGCCCCCGGGCCGACTCGAAACCCGAGACACGGGACCCGAGACTATTCGCCGCAATGAGATGACACAATCTACCTGACAATTCTGACTCGCAAATTGCAGGAGATCCTAAAATGAGCAGCGCCACGCCGCAGCTCGGCGTCAAGATGAGCCCGGCTGAAGCCAAGGCCTTTGTTGACGGACTAAACAAGAAAGTCATTCAGCGTTGGGACGAACGGGTCACCAAGGGGCAATTCATGAGCCGGTTCGTCGAGGGGAAACTACCTCTGTCGGCGATCAGACTCTTTTTCAAGAACTGGGGCAATTTTACTGTAGAGATCAACACGCTGATCGCCGCCTCTTATCACAAACATATCGGCTTTTTTAAACGCCACCCGGACCTTTTAGGTCCGCTCGGGGCGAAGATTGCCGATGAATTCATCCATCCGAAACCGCCCGGCCATGTTCTGGTCATGCTCCAGACCGCCGAAGCATTGGGGCTCACGAAAGATCAAATCTTGCGCGAGCCCATGCTGCCCGAGGCGCGTGCGATCTTGGACTTCAAGCGTGGTTTGCTTTGGGAAGGCACGGTCGCCGAGTGGTGGTTCTCCATGCTGACGGAGGAACCGATCGGTCACTGGGCGGCGACTTGGTTTAGAACGTTGACCACCAAATACGGATTCAATCCGCAGCAAGCGGTCTACTTTTCAACCCACG
>JAHKKJ010000748.1 GCA_020027655.1 Deltaproteobacteria bacterium
CCGAATATCGAAATCCGAAACGAGATCGTTTGGAAGTTTCTGATTTTTGACCATTTGAAATTGTTTCGAATTTCGGATTTCGAGTTTCGAACTTGCATCTTTGTTTATACTTGGCGCCCTTTGCGTCTTTGGGGGCATAATAGGTTCGCAGTCTTTGTGACCGCTCACTCGGACACGAGTGATGGGCGATTTGTGAAACACGCGACTCCCTACCGGATATGCCGCGCGCTGGGAAGCGTGACGTGAATCGCACCCATGGCCAGGGTACCCGCTAGGCCCATCAACATTACCGCCCACGGCGTGCCCCAGACGACCGCTAAAGCGCCGATAAGCATGCTGCCTAACGTCATCACCACGTTGCTCATGTGAAAAATGGCCATGGTTCGGCCGCGGAATTCGGAAGGTGAGTAGGTTTGAATCACCGTTTGCACGAGGGCGTGGGAACAAACATTGGCGAAACCTACGATCACCATCAGCGCCATGGATAGATGAAACGAGGGGGAGGCTGCGAAGGCCACGACACTGAGTCCGTACAAGGCCACACCTCCCAACATGAAGATCCCTCTAGGCATCCGGTCGCCGAAGAACGCGATGATGATCGCGCTGCCAAGCGCGCCCACGCCCATAGCAGTCAAAAGCAACCCCTGCCCCGTTGCCCCGACGTCAAGAATGTCGCGCGCGAATACCGGCAAAAGGGTGGTAAAGGGCACAATGAATAAAGACGCCAACATCACGACCAGCAGGCTGGTGCGAACGGCTTCGTTCTGCCAACTGAATTTCCATCCTTCGATGATGCTCCGGCCGAGGGAAGCGCCATGACCGGAGTGACCCCGAGAACCGGGAGAAGAGCGCTCTGCGGGCCGAAGTTGCGCGGTCCAGACTGTCGCCAAGAGATAAAACACTGCTTGGGTCGCATAGGAGCCGGCGGTGCCGAACGTCGCGATGAGCACGCCCGCCAGCGCTGGGCCGGTGCTCCGCGCCACGTTAAAAATGATCGAGTTGAGACCAATGGCGTTGGTCAAGTGGCTGGAGGGCACAACATCGGCGATCATCGCCGCGCGGGCCGGCTGCTGAAAAGTCTGGACCACCGCCATGCCGAAGGCGGTAGCGTACACATGCCAGGGTTGGATCTGGCCGCTGACGATAAGCAGAGCCAACGCGGCCAACATCAAGCCGTCAATAACCTGGGCGACCAATATCTGCGTCTTGCGCGAATAGCGATCGGCGGTACTCCCGGCCACTGGAGATAACAAGAGAGTAGGAATGGCTTGAACGCCGCGCACCAAACCGAGCTGAAGCGTCGAATCCGTCAGTTCGTAAATCAGCCAACCGCGAGCCACTTGATCCATCCAGAACGCCATGGACGTGAAAGAATGCCCCAGCCAGAGCAAACGGAACTCACCATGGCCGAGCGCTTCGACGGCGCGGAGTCGAAGCAAGGCGCTGAAAGGACGCCGGGACGGCCGCTCCGCCTCTGACTGGGCAGCGCCACCGCTTGGCATTTGGGTCTCTTCTTTTTTGGCAGTCGGTGAACGCAGCGTTAACTCCGGAGCTGGCCCAGGGGACAAGTTTTCGCGAAGTCCTAAAAACAGACCGATGAGAACGATCTCTGCGTATATCACGCACGAAGAGGCGGCGTCCAGTTACTCTGGCAGACGGTTCAGGCTCAAGAAAAAATTATCGGCTACCAAGACATTTACACGCAAGCATTCCAGTTCCAGCTTAATCTTTCCGCAATTGACGTTTTATTCATCAAAGCATTCTGACCATGCCTAAGGTTTTTCACGGCGCGTAACGAAGAATTTATTTTATTTCTCCTTCGATTAATTCAAGGTACGAGTCATCAATCAATGGTGTAGCTTGAATTTCCTACTATGAGCTGTTTGTCTTTGCTACCGCAGGAGTATTCCTACAAGCTCTTCCGTTATTGTCCCGCAGGTGAAATGAAAATTCCTGGAATCTAAACAAGTTTACTATTACTCATTCCTGGCACACGTCTTGCTTTTTCCACGTATTTACTGTGTCGATATTCGAAGTTCATCCGGTTTCGACACATCTCCGGACACGGCTTCCCCGAACACACATGATTTTCAACCTTCAAAAATGGCGCCCGGAAGGATTTGTGCGGGCGGTAACCGATCCCTATGCGAACCTAGTTCACGTTGGGTTGTTGCGTAGGAAAATATCTAAGTCAGGAGAAACCCGAGCGCGAAACAAGAATTTGCAGGAGAAAATGCTTAAAGAAGGTCCGGCTAGTTTGAGTCCCTCCGACCGAGTCTATTTGCTTCGCGATGCGGAAAGCATGGCTGCGCTTCACCATGGCGTGCGGCAAATGAATAATGCCAACTTCGTCATTCAGCGGGCGCCCGCCGAAGCCGTTCAAAAAAGCGATATAGAGAATCAAACGATTCGTGCGGCTGATCGCTCATCGGCAGCAGCGCACTGGCAAACAATCTGAAGATGAGTTTCTGGAAAAATCAACGGTGAGACCATCTATGAGCAGTACACGATCCTCATCATGGTCAACTTTACCCACAGTGACATTGACGAGTCGGAAAGGAGTCCGGGAGAATTGTTATGGGAGGAGCTCACGGCGAAGCGATGAGAACTCCCATGTCGTTGCAAGACGCAAGGTCGCGAGGTAGGCTGTGTTAGGCGCGGGCAGAATTCTAACGGTCCATTCTAACCGCGGATAGCTGATATGTACGAGAAGCACTTTGGATTTGTCGAACTACCCTTTAATGTCAGTCCGGATCCTCGTTTTTTTTACACCAATCCTGTCTATCGAGAGGCTCTGGTTACTTTGCATTACGGGATCGAAACGCGAAAGGGCTTCGTCATCATCACCGGTGAGGCGGGAACGGGTAAAACCACTCTGCTA
>JAHKKJ010000176.1 GCA_020027655.1 Deltaproteobacteria bacterium
CGAGCGAATAAAGAACGATACCCGCAAGCGCCGTCAGAGTCGCAATGATGAGGCTGTTCTTCAACGACACAAAAAAGACCGGGTCAGCCAGCATGTTCTGCCAGTGCGCCAATGTAAACGGCGACTTAATACCGAAAAAACCATAACGGCGCATGAAAGAGCCGATCACCAGAAAGGCCAGCGGCAAGAGCATCATGACCGTAAAATAGAGAAGGCATCCGGCTAAGGCCACATAGCGCCATCTGCCGAGTTTGAGCGGCGCAGTGGAGTAACCCTGTCCGGTCACGACTGTGAATTTTCTGTTCCCTTGGAGATATCGATGATAGAAGAACGCCAAAACGATCAGGACGACAAGAAAGACCGAGCCCAATGCGGTTGCCTCGCCGAAAGCCGGAGGTTCCTGCCGCGTATAATCGTAGATGCGCGTCGCATAGACGTAGATTCCCGCCGGCAGGCCGAGCAGAAGCTCGGTGTTGAAAGACTCGAGCCCGCGGATAAAGCTCAAGGCCGCGATCGCGATAATCATCGGCGAGAGCACCGGCAGAGTGACACGCCAAAACGTTGTAAAGCTGTTGGCGCCCGCGACTCGCGCCGCTTCCTCCAAGCTGGCTCCGAGCCGGCGAAACACCGGCGTCAAAAGCATCACCTTGAACCAGATGCCGCTTACCGAGGTGTGAACCCATATGATTCCGGAGAAGCTATACGGGTTAAACAGGGGCCCCTCCACGAACGGCAAGAACGCCACTGCCGTGTTGAGTAGACCGAAGTTGGGATCGAGAATGAGAATCCAGGCGAGGACCAACGGGAAATCGGGCACGAAATAAGCGAACCAGCAAAGAAACTCGAAGGCATTTCTGCCGGGCATGTCGGTTCGAGCAATCAACCAGGCGACCACCACTGAGAGAATCATCGCCGGAATGAGACGAACGACGGCGATCAGGAAACTCATCCAGAGCGCGCTGACAGTTCCAGGGTCTGAAAAGGCGCGCGCCCAGTTCCCTATTCCGTAAACCGCCTCTCTCCCCGGCGGCGCCAGGTTGAAGCTGCCGATTAGCAGAAAAAGCAACGGCAGACCCATGGCCACGCCGAACATTAGAATCATGAAGGCTTCCGCAATCCGGAAGGGCCGGACTCGCAATCGCAGGCGCGGGCTAGACGCCGCTGTCAGATCGTAGCTCATGGATGGTCAACGGGTCGTGGATTTAACCGGACCGGATCGAAGCGGAGACGGACCTCCGAGCCTGCTGGATAGCGATTCTTTTTTGCCGCGGACAACATGAAATGTTTCCCGCCCGCGCTCACGCTGTATTCGAAGCGGTCGCCTAAATAAGCGACTTCTTCGATCGTTGCGCTCACTTCATGCTGGGACGGCTCTCCGAACGGAAGGATCTCAATATCTTCCGGTCGGACAAATAAGCGGGCCGACAATCCGCCGGCCCACTGCTGCCCTTCGAGCAGCAACCGACCTGCGCCATTGGGAAGCTCGAACCAGCAGCCGGAGTGATTGCTGATGATGCTTCCCTCAAGGAGAACCGTCCGGCCGAGAAACTCGGCCACGAACGGCGTGGCGGCTTTTTCGTAAACCTCCACCGGAGTGCCGACCTGCTCGAAGCGGCCGCGATTCACCACAGCGATGCGGTCCGACAGCGTCATGGCTTCAGTCTGATCGTGCGTGACGTAAAGCAGGGTGAGTTGAAGCTTCTTTTGCAGCGCGCGGATTTCAAAGCGCATCTGCTCCCGTAACTTGGCGTCGAGATTCGACAGCGGCTCATCGAGCAGCAGGATCGAAGGCGCGTAAACCAGAGCCCGCGCCAAGGCGACCCGTTGTTGCTGACCGCCGGATAATGCGGTCGCGCCACGATCGTCCAAGCCCGCGAGACCCACGGTTTCCAAAGCGTTGCGCACGCGTTCCTTGATGGCGGGGGCAGATTCGCGACGAACCCGCAGCGGGAATGCGACATTCTCGAAGACATTCAAATGCGGCCAGATCGCATAGGACTGAAAAACCATTCCCATCTGTCGCTTGTCCGGCGCGACGAAAACATTGCGGCGCGGCGCGGCCACGGGTATGCCATTGACCAGAATCTCGCCATCATCCGGTTCCTCCAAACCCGCAACCAGCCTGAGCGTCGTGGTCTTGCCGCAGCCCGAAGGGCCGAGCAGGGTGAAAATTTCACCGGATTGAATCACAAAGCTAACCTGATCGACTGCGGCGACAGTCCCGAATCGCTTGACGACCTCGCGAAATTCTAGAACGGTCTGGGCCATGGCTTGGTCGATTTGAAATGAACAGGCTATTCGTCCAGCAGCCTGCAGTAATAGCGCCAGGAAGAAGCGGAGTGCATCGCCTTGCTTTTGCCGCCGACCTTGCCCACGAGAACGTCGATGTCTTCTTGTGGAATCGGCTCCGGCATTCCGAGCAAGCAAGCTCGGTAATTGATCTCCGCCACCTCGTTGAGTTTGATTGCCGTGAGAGTTGCCTCTTCGACGCCCGCCCCGGCCGTGGTAATGCCGTGACCGCGCATAAGGCAACTTTGTTTCTGCCCCATCGCTCTCGCAAACTCTTCGCCGAGCTTTTCGCTCGATACGGTTATGCTGCGAGGATAAGTTGAAAGACCTTCGACGAGTAGCCGAAGCGCCGACGGATCGTAAGCGCCGAAAAGCGGTAACAGGGGTTTGTTGCAGATGGTGAAAAGCACGACCGTTACGGGGTGAACGTGGACAACGCACTGCACATCAGGTCGAGTTTTATAGAGCCACGTGTGAATGAAGACCTCTTGCGGCGTTTCCAAACCATCATCGCCCGCCACTTTTTTTCCCGCGAAATCGACGGTGATGATATCGCGCCCGGTAACGAAGCGCAGACCCGACTCCTCGGGTCCTCGAGCTTTGATGAGAACTTCATTGTGACCCGGGACCCGCGCGCTCACGTGACCACTGGGTTCCTTGGTCAAATTCAACTTACCCAGCACCCGGCAGGAACGGGCTACCTGGTCTCGCAACTGAGAAAGATCGCTCATGGAATATCCACCTCGCAATTAAAATTAAAGGAATAGAAACTTTCCGAACGCCAGAAAGCGAGAGGATAATATTCTCGCCCAGGCTCTAAGGCAAGCGGAGAGTTTGGTTTTCGAGGGAAGGCGCCTCTCCGCGCCAGGAAGACGCGGAGAGGCAGGTGGTTGAATTACTCGTTTACGGCACGTGGGGCGCGGGAGCCAGATACTTGAGCGATGGATTCCAGGAGGTGGGTATCGACCATAACATTTCGACTGGGATCTCTGATAACTCCCATGGGGTCGAGCCCCTGCTGAACTCGCTTCATCTCACGCATCATGACTTCTCTCAACATGACGATGCCACGATCCGAAGAGGTCAAACGTTCACGGGTGCGATCAGCGATCGGCCCCTGGGTTTCCCAGGCCATATGGTCTTGGGCCTGCACTGCGTCCATCCGAAACTTCGTGTAGGGATGGAGCGCATCGGGCGGGTTCTTGTACGGTTGGATATATTCCACAGGCGGTTCGTCATTCTCTACGACCGACCCATCTTCCGTTGGAAAAAATCGGACGAAATAAATTTTGGTGTGGGTATCATCCATGGGCACGCGGATTTGGCCAACGTTTCCCTGGCGCAAGATGTTGGGGAAGATAACCGGGTGCTCGTCCAGCATACCGTTTTTGTAGGTTCGCCGCTTCATGAGACCGTAGGGGACCTCGTAAAATTCAAATTTTTCAACGTCGTCGGTCAGCCCGCGGGTGGTGTTTTGAATCACTCGCCCACGCCCGGCCGTTTCCTGATGGAGAATCTGCAGATGCGCAGGATCCATGGAATTCTCCATCGCTTGAAACCAGTTACAGTCGAGCTGCGGCTGAATAAAAATCTTTCGGTGTCCGTCCTTTCTAAACCACACATCGAAATTGGGTATGAGCGGCACCGGTTCGGGGCCCAGATACGCCCAATAAAGACCGACGAGCTTTTGTACTGGATAAGACCGCTGTTTTACGGTCAGGTGAAATTTGCTGTCGCACGGCTCAGCCGGCGTCTCCAGGCAGTTTCCCTTCGTGTCGTACAACCAACCATGATAAGGGCAAGCGATCCCCCGTTCCTCGACGCGGCCGTAACAGAGCGAAGCGCCCCGGTGCGAGCAGCGATCGTTAAGCAAACCCACCCGGCCTGCCTTGTCGCGAAACAGCACCAGCGTCTCGTCGAGAATCCGCACGATTTGCGTGGGATTCTCAGCGGTCAGCTCGCTGGCAACGCCGACAGGAAACCAGTAACGCCGCAACAGCTCGCCTGCCGGCGTTCCCGGTGCAACGCGAGTGATCATTTCGTTTTCTTGTCTCGTGAGCATAGCCAAATCCTCCGTCTCTGATGCCGATCAGTATTTTTTTCCCGCTTTAGCCAACGCGTCGTCAATGATTTTCAGCGCCGCATCGATGTCCTGATACTGCGGCAAACTGGAATTGATGTATGTCCCTTTTTCCTTGGGAATCGAGGTTAGATCAGACAACATCTGCTTCGGAATATCGGTGCGCAACGAATTGTTATCGGACTTTTCCTGCCATTTGAGCTGACCTTCTTTTGACAGCAGCCAGTTGAGGAAAACTTTCGTCGCCGCGGGATGAGGCGCCTTGTTAACGACAGCGACATGGCCAAAACCGCCGGACATGTAGGATTCGTCGTCGGGGGCATCGATCAAATCAATGGGTAGGCCTTTCTTTTTCGCATCGAGCACGTCGTTGCCGGCGGAAAAAATTGAAAGGAGATACTTCCCTTGCGCCACCCAGTCGATCATCATCCGCTGATCGCGGCTCACCGCGACATCCATCTCGCTGAAAAGCCTGCGGAAAAACTCACCGCCCAGTTTAGGCGAGTAATACAGGGCGCGCACCGACTGGATATGCCCCCGCGCTCGCGGATCGTAGGCCACCATTTTTCCCTTCCACTTCGGATTCAGCAAATCCAAATAGGACTTGAGACCATCCGGTTTGGTGAGCTTCGTGTTGTAGGCCGCCAAATTCGTGTTGACATTTCCCTGCATCATGAAGACGTACTGGCCCTTGGCATCGGCATAGGTATGGGTCTTGTTGAACCACGCCGACTGATCTTTGACCTCGGGCCAAAGCAGCATGGGAGGAATGGGCTCCAGGAGGTTGCCGTCGAAAAGAACTTCGATTAACGTTCCCGAGCCACCGATGAATACATCAGCGAGATACTTTCCCGCTCTTCTTTCGGTGACTAGCCGTTGCGCGTTGTTGGTTCCGGAGCCGGCTACATAAACCAGTTTGATCTTCGGAAAGGCATCCTGAAAAGCATTGATTGCATTCTGATAGGTGATCCCCGGCGGGCCATAGATCGTGACTTGCCCTTCCTGTTCGGCTGCGGCGATTGCTCGCTCCCACTCAGCCTGCCACTCCGCCTTCGGAGCCGACGCCGCCAGTGCGTCTCTTGCAACAGCGAACAGCAGAAATGCACCCAAAAAATAAACCGGTACACGATAAAGCATAAGCGCTAGGTGCAGATGGTACCCAAAAAGCGTGTATCAACGCAAGAACTTGCTCAAGAAAAGTAACGCAAAATCAATAAGTTATCTGAGGTATGGAATATTTAGATATGAACCTTTTAGGATTAAGACACCAACGTGAGGCAAGCCGGGATGAACGTCAGATCAACCGACTCGTGTTGAGCCGAGAAAGCCTATGTTTGAGAGAAATATGGAGAAAACGAGTGAAGAAAAGAATAAAAGCGCTCTGGTTAGCGCATTGCTGCCTCACTTTAAGATGCTATCGCTCTTTGATCTTGTCTCAAACTTTGCGGCCGATAAAGCCCGATGCGCTCGTTAATGACATTGAGTTCGATTATTTGATTTTTCTCCGGATCTCGGATCATGCCCATGGGATCGAGACCGTTTTGGACGATTTCGATCTGCTGTTTGAGAATCTTCCTGAACAAGATGATGCCTTCATCGCCCGCACCGAGGCGCTCTTGAGTGCGGTCAGTCACGACACCTTGTGTTTCCCAGGCCATCGAGTCCTGCGCGGAAACCATTCGCATGTTGTAGTCCCGTGGCCCCTTTTTTAATTGGCTGTAGCGAAACGGTACTTGAGCCTCCGCTGATGACTTTTCCACATCGGACGGGACAAAATTTACTCGGAACACCTGCGTGTGAGTCTCGTCCACAGGGACACGAATCTGTAAATTGTGGCGGTGGCCTTTCCCGTCCTCATAAGGCGCTACATGGCGCAATGTCGTTGGGAATAGCAGCGGATGCTCGTCCAGCAGGGGAGCATCTCCTGTCCCAACCGGCAGGCTGGTTCGTCGTTTTTTGATGCCAAACTCGAAAAGAATGAATTCATGCTGTTCGGCATACTTCTTCACACGAGGTGCGAGGTGGGCTGTATCCCCATGCAACCAAAACAAATGCGCTGGATCGACAGAATTTTCCATCGGCTGCAACCAGTTACAATCGATGATCGATTCCTTGACGATCCAGCGTTTACCGTTTTCCCAGACGAGCACATCCCATCTGGGCAACAAAGGCTTCGGCTCTGGACCGAGATAGGCGAAAATCAATCCGCCAAGCGTTTCCACCGGATAAGCAACATGTTTGATCCGATCTTTGAAGGTACTGCCTGCAGGTTCTGCCGGCTGCTCCAGGCATTTGCCTGTGCTGTCATATTTCCAACCGTGATACGGACAGCGGATACCCTCGTCATCGACTCTCCCGTATGCCAAGGAAGCCAGCCGATGCGGGCAATGCTCGCCGACCAGTCCGTATTTTCCCTGCTTGTCACAGTATACAACCAGTTCTTCCCCTAGGATTTTTACTGGCCTGATGGGCTGCTGTTCGGTAAGCTCGCCAGCGGCCGCAACCGGGTGCCAGTAGCGCCTCAATAATTCTCCGCACGGCGTGCCCCGCCCGACTCGGGTTAAGAGTTCATTCTCCTCGCGCGTCAACATGTCACATCCACTGCAATTTTAGCCAGCGAAGGCAAGCATATGAGTCTTTTTTCAGCAGCCTGCTCGCCTACTTCTCCTTGTTTTTATTTAACATCTGTTCGTAACCGAGCTTTTCGAGCACTTCAAGAACGGACATTCCCTGACGTATCTTGGACCGAGGAATGATCACCACGCCGCTGCCATCCGCAATCACCAGGTCACCGGGATGCACTTGAACGCCGGCAAATTCGATCTCCTGGTTGTAGGATTCCTGCATCACTCTCCCACGCGCTGTCATCGGAACCGCGGCACGGGCATATACGGGGAAACCCACATCCCGGCTCTCGTCGATATCCCGGCATGCGCCGTCAATGACGACCCC
>JAHKKJ010000177.1 GCA_020027655.1 Deltaproteobacteria bacterium
TGAGGGTCATCCCAAACGCGCCGTTGTCCTCGAAGCGCGACCGGAGGTTCGTGCAACCCCAGCCTCTGATTCGAAGGTTGATTCCAGCGCGGCGCCCGTCGTTGAACCCCTGAGGGAGCTGGAGCGAGCGCAGCTCCAGAAGGAACTGGAGCGCTGGGGTGAGCTGAACCGGGAAGATCGTAGCCGAATCGAGGAACGCCTAAAAACTCTTCCTCCTTCTGAGGATCGCGAGCAACTGGTCAAAGAATACGGGCGCCAGCTTTTGGGAATCAAAAATTGACCGGCCTTAACTTCACCGACCGTGGGTTTGTCGGCGAGTTGGAGAGAACCACTCAACGTTTATTGCCATCAGAAGATCTTATCCCGCGGCTTTGAAGGATTTTGCAGCCTTCAGGACAGCCAAAGATACTTTTTCGATGATCTCATTGGGCTGATAGGGCTTCATAAGCAAAGCGCTTAGTTCCCCTTGGGCCATGGCGGATTCCATATCACGTGAAATGTACCCCGAAGCCAAAATAGGTTTCAGGGTCGGGTCCGCTTTTCTCATTTTCTGAAGAGCTTCCCAGCCGCTTAACTTGGGGAGTCCGAGATCGAGCACCACGACCGATATTTCATCCTTGTGGCGCAGAAAAGTTTCCACCGCTTCGACGCCATCGGTGGCCACCAAGACTCGGTAACCTGCCTTTTCCAGAGTCCTGCGCATCAACTCCAGCTGCCTGATCTCGTCCTCGACAAATAAGACTACGTGACCTTGTACCGTGATGCTCCCGAGCTCTTGCCGGCCGCGCGGCCGATCCAGTCCGACAAGGTTGGTTTGATTATCGGCAAGCGGCAAATAGATGCGAAACGTAGTGCCGCGCCCGGGCTCGCTAGCCACGTCGATAAAGCCTCCGTGGTTCGTGATAATCCCATAGGCACCAGAAAGACCAAGTCCAGTGCCTTGGCCTTGTTCTTTGGTGGTAAAAAACGGCTCGAAGATACGGCTCTTGACCACTTCGTCCATTCCGACTCCTGTATCCTTCACCGTGGTGCAGGCGTAAGTTTTTTCTTTCGCGTTCCGAAAATGCGCCCGAAGCTCGGTTCCGGGTATCGTCCCCGTCTTCAGAAGCAATTCTCCTCCCTCTGCCATGGCGTCCCGAGCATTAACGCAGATATTGAGCAGTACCTGATTGATCTGGTTTGGATCAGCCAGCACCGGCGCAAGGCCCGGGTCTAAATCCAAACCGATATCGATTGTCCTGGGCAAGGTTCCGCTCAAGAGCGCCTTGAGCTTTTGTAGCACGTCATTGAGATCGACTTGCTCGAACCGGACGGCGCTCTCTTTGGCGACCGCGAGCAGCTGGCGGACGGTGGACGCTCCACGTTCGATCGCTTCGTCGATGACGTTCAGACTTTCGGTCAGATCCTCATCGCCTGAACCGTGGTCCCGCAGCAGCGAGGCATATCCTTTGATGATATTGAGAATATTGTTGAAATCATGCGCTATGCCGCCAGCCAGTACTCCGATGCTTTCCATCTTTTGAGCTTGGCGCAGCTGTTGTTCCAGTCTTCTTTCCTCCTCCCTCTCTCTCGACAGCGCGGCATTCGCCACCTCCAGTTCCGCCGTCCGGATTTGAACTCTTTTCTCAAGATCCGTGTTCGCTCTAGCCAATTCGTCCTTCGCTTGTTCCAGAGCCGCCTCCGCCTGCTTGCGCTCGGTGATGTCAATAATCGAGGCGAGCACCACCAACCCCTCCGAAGTGCGCATAGGATTGAGTCCGATCTCAACCATAAACTCGCTGCGATCCTTGCGCTGTGCGAACAGATCGCGACCCGCGCCCATAGGCCGGGCTTGGGGCGCAGCAAAGAATTCTGCCCGTTGAGCGGGATGGCCGCCACGGAACCGCTCCGGCACAAGCATCTCGACGGTTTGCCCAATCAGTTCCTCGCGTGAATAGCCAAAGAGATTTTCTGTCTGCTCGTTGACGAGCACGATTTCGCCTTGCTGGTTAACCATGACGATGGCACTGGACGAGGCCTCCACGGCTAGTCGAAATCTTTCCTCCGCCTGCTTGCGCTCGGTGATGTCGCTGATCGCTGAAACCCATCCTACAACATTGCCCTGCACGTCTCTTTCCGGCACGTGGGCGACATGCACGAAACGCCTACCGATGCGCTCGTACGGAACTTCGATTTCGTATTCGACCGGGCGTCCTTGCAGCACAGTCTCCACGTGGGGGCGAATTGTTTCGAAAGCTTCCGCACCCATGATCTCTGAGGTGGTTCTCCCTATGATCTGTTCGGGCGTGAGGCCGAAACGCTCCGAGAACGCCCGGTTCACAAACCGGTATCGCTCGTCACGGCCACATTGCGCGAGCATCACGGGAGCCGTGTCGGTAATGAGACGAACTTGAGCTTCCTTGGCGCGTAGGGAATTCTCAGCGTGCTTGCGTTCGGTGATATCCATGCAGACACCGGCTAATTTTTCAGGCTGTCCGTTGGCACCGAGTAAAACGTGTCCGAATCCCTCAACCCAGCGCACGACACCGTCCGGGCGCTTAATGCGATAGGCGACATGAAAATCACCATGGGTTGCCAGTGTCTGTTCGATTTGAGCCAGGACCAATTCGAGGTCTTCGGCGTGAATATCGCGCTTGAAATCCTCGAGGCTCCCACCAAAGGTTCCCGGCGCTAGACCGTGGATAGCTTCGAGACTCGAAGACCAGCTGACTCGATTGGTCGGGAGGTTCCATTCCCAAGCCCCCATTTGTCCGGCCGCCATGGCCACTTGCAGCCGGCTTTCACTTTCCCGCAATCCCTCTTCTGCCCGCTTGCGCTCCATAAACTGTCCAAGCTGAGCACCGATATCGCCGGCCATTTCAAGGAAATCGTTGTCCGGCTCCCCAATCTCACGGCTAAAACATTCCATAACACCAACGACTTCATCGGCGAGTTTGATGGGAAAGCCGATGCCGGCGTGCAATGCTTCCTTCGCTGCGACAGACGCGCGCGGAAAATTGTTGTCTTTGGTTACGTCGGTGATCCAAGCGGGGTCGCCGCTGCTCCAGACTCTTCCAGGGAGGCCCACTCCGGGAGGAAATTTGGTTTTACGCGTTATCGCTTCAAATTCGGGTACGTCAACAGAGGGAAGGGACCAAAAGTTTATGCAACCCAGTTTGTTCAATGAACGGTCCACGTTCCATATCGCCCCCACTTCCCAATCTCCCGTTTCACACATGACCTGAACAATTTTGGGCGCGGCATCGGTCATGCTAGGCGACTCAGCCAGGATCCGACTCACTGCATCCTTGATACGAAGCCTTTGCTCGAGCCGTCGGCGCTCCAAAATAACCGAGGCCATCACCAGGGATGTTACGGTAACGGTGGCCATGAATACCTGCAGCAATAAAAGAGATTGATTCGGGTCGGAAGTCACGAACGGGCCAAGGCCACGCAACGTGCCCCAAAGCGCAACTGCCGACATCGCAAAAGCAGAAGTTACGGCTCCTCGTCTGCCAAAACGTAACGCCGCCCAAAGAAGAGGCACTAGAGCGAAATACTCCAGACCGGAGGGAATTTTTGTCAGAAATAAGAGCCAGCCGACCAGAACCAGCACAAGCAGCAAGCCTGCGGCTTCCAAGAGTTGCACGGCTTTTATAGGCAACAGCGGTTGTGTCACCCAAAGCACGAGGAGGGAACCAACGATCAAGTTGCCGACCGCATCCCCGAGCCACCAAGTCAGCCAGATATTAAAAAGATCATCCCATTGGGCGAGCCCTCCCAAACTCAGGCTGGTAACCCCAAGCATAGCGCCGACGGCGGTGCTCAGAATGCCAGCCAATAGGATAAATTTGAGAA
Source organism: Deltaproteobacteria bacterium (assembly GCA_020027655.1). Classification (GTDB taxonomy): domain Bacteria; phylum Desulfobacterota; class Binatia; order UBA9968; family UBA9968; genus DAIRFP01. The sequence continues at coordinate 3,838 of JAHKKJ010000177.1, forward strand.
TATTCTTGGTTTGCTCGAATGCGTTAGGACCGTTGGCGAAACGAAAGACTAACGTGGCTCCCAAAATCACTTCCAGGGTGTTGCCGGCAGCGATGCTAAGCGCCGTAACGACCGATCCAACGGCGGCGATGTTTACTGCAAAGGCGCCGAGAAATATTCCCGGCCAGAGCCGATATCCCCATAGGAGGATAGCGGCCAGCGCGATTCCGCTGGGCGGCCAGACTGCAGACGCGCTTGGGTGAACATGGGCCAATGACAAGCCGAAGCTGCCGGCGCAAAAGTATAAAACGGCGAGGACGAAAATGAATGCCGCGGTTTGAAAATATCGCGTCATTTTGTCGACTATGCGCCGGTTTTCCAGCCAACCGACGCATGACATATCGCCTTTTTATGCGATTTACGCATTGTTGACAAGGAAAAAGAAAGAATGTCAAACAAAGCAAGAGAAAACCAAAGCAGCTTTTTGAGAAGTACTGATGCAGGTGGGGAAAGCTTTGCAGAACCGCCTAGCCTGGATTGTCACAGAAGAGGTGACCGAGGCGCGCCCTCTCCGGTCGCGGGCAATGGACCCGCATCGCAATTGAACGGGCCTTGCAAGAACTTGCAAGTGTGCCGCTCAACTGCAAAAACTGGTATTTTTGATAGATCCGCTCTTAACCCTCTAAGATTGCCGGCTTTCGCCTCAGTAAATCTAAATAATGGGTCCTTCCGAGCGTTTATCTGTTTACAGATTCATTACGCACCCGACGGCGCGGCAATGGCTTATCGCTCTTGGCAAAATCAGCTCTAGCCTCTCCGGTTGATGACACGTCCTCAGCGCCGGTTTCCTGTAAAATAGTTTTGGCTTTGTGAGTCCAGTTCGAGTCGTCGCAATGCACCGAGACCAGGATCCCGCCTTTCTTGATTCTGCCTTCGTATCGCTTTGCCTCGTATTCAGGGATGCCGAAACCGATCAGGCTTCCGGTAATTCCGCCAACAACGCCCCCGGCGCCGACACCGGCAAGGGCCGCAAGGATAGGACCGGCTGCGATAAAAGGACCGATTCCGGGAACAGCAATAGCACCTATTCCTGCCAGCCACCCCAAAACACCGCCGATCACCGCACCCGTGCTAGCGCCTGCTGAAGCCCCTTCAGGCGCTTTCGTCGCTTTTTCATGGCCAAAATCTTTTGTCCCTTCGTTATCAGGATAAAGGATCGAAACATCCTCCGGGCGAAAATTGGCCTCGCGAAGAGCCACGAGTCCTTCTTCTAAAGCTGCCTTGTTGGGATAAATTCCAAACGCAGCCGTGTTCTTGCCCGCCATGATAAACACCTCCTCGAGAATTACTGAGAACTACCTAAAAAACGGAGCAAGTGACATGCCAGGCACAAAACTGAGTTATTTTCGACAGTGGGGATACATCGATTCGCATTTTTCCTACTATGCGCTCCATTGAATGAACGGTTTTAGGTACACATAAAATAAGCGGCGTTAAACCGAATATCATCCTCCGATCAGTGTGTCAGTGACGATAAGATGTCCGGAACCCATGATGTCATCGTGCTCAAGGGCGACACTCAACAGATGAAATATGGTCTTCCGACATTGAAAAGACTTGATGATATTCGGAGAAACATTCAAAATAGCAAAAAGCCTCACCGGCATGGTTGTAATCTCGTAATTTAATTTCATTGATTCAAGGATTTTCTTTATGGAAGGCACAAAGCGCCAATTGGAAAACACATTTTATATTTTGGCCACCGACACCGCGGATTACGTCAGTAGAGTCTTAAAAGACGGTGAAACGTTTGCAGTGTTCGACCCTCACGGCGATATTCAAGCAGCCGGTTTAGGCCAAGAGGGGCTCTATCATGAGGGAACCAGATTTCTTTCTCGCCTCTTATTCAAGCTGGGTAATGCCCGTCCCTTTCTCCTTAACTCGACGATTAAAGAAGACAATCTGTTCTTTGTCGTGAATCTGACCAACCCGGACGTTTATCAGAGCGGGCAGCTCTTGATCCCGCGCGGAACTTTGCATATCACGCGAACGAAACTGCTGCGGCAATCGACCTGTTACGAGACGATTCGATTCATTAATTACGGCCTCACTCCCGTCGAAGTCTATTTTTCGATCGAGTTCGGCGCAGACTTCGCCGATCTTTTCGAAGTGCGTGGTATGACTCGAGAGCGCCGGGGTGTTCGAAGTGAAGGAAAAATCGAAGCGGATGAACTCTGGTTTATTTACGAGGGATTGGACGGTGTTTTGCGCCGGACGCGAATCCAGTGTGCACCACCGCCTCAGAATTTCACCGGTTCCGGAGCGAGCTTTATTGAGCGCCTGGGACCGAAAGAGGAACGAGAGTTTTTCCTGACCTATTCCTGCGAGATCAACAGCTCGGCTTCAGCCGGCATGACCTACAGTCGCGCGCACACGGAAGCAGAAGTGGCGCTCAAAAATCTTCAGGCACAGGACTGCTACGTTCGCACATCCAGCGAGCAATTCAACGAATGGTTAGTTCGTTCCTCGTCCGATCTTCATATGATGTTTACGTCGACGCCTTTTGGCTTTTACCCTTACGCCGGCGTGCCGTGGTTTAGCACTCCATTTGGTCGAGACGGGATCATTACGGCGCTCGAATATCTCTGGGTCAATCCGGAGATTGCCAAAGGAGTTCTGGGCTACCTGGCTGCTCTTCAGGCAAAACAACGCGACCCAGCTAGGGATGCCGAGCCGGGGAAAATCCTCCACGAAACTCGAAAAGGCGAGATGGCGGCTTTGCGCGAGATCCCTTTCGATCTTTACTACGGCAGCGTTGATGCGACTCCGTTGTTTGTGATGCTGGCGGGGGCTTATTTTGACTCCACGCATGATTAGAGTTTCATCAAATCGATTTGGCCCAACATCGATTCTGCGCTTCGCTGGATTGACAACTACGGCGACCGCGACGGTGACGGGTTTCTCGAGTATGAGCGCTATTCGCCCAAGGGACTGACGCACCAGGGGTGGAAGGATTCTTCGGACTCCGTCTTCCACAGCGATGGCGCGCTCGCAGAAGGGCCGATTGCCCTTTGTGAAGCTCAAGGCTATGTCTATGCCGCTCAACTAGCGGGCGCGGCAATCGCCTCGGCATTGGGTCAGACAAAGAAAGCGAGAATACTCTTAACCCGGGCGGAGGTTTTGAAGGAAAATTTTCAGAAATCCTTCTGGTGCGAAGAACTTTCGACGTATGCTTTGGCTCTGGATGGCGAGAAGCAACAATGCAAAGTGAGCGCATCTAACGTCG
>JAHKKJ010000178.1 GCA_020027655.1 Deltaproteobacteria bacterium
ATGCGCCGTCGAGATCACGACTACCCGCTCGTGGCCGTGGACCACCTTACGTTCGACCAGCTTGCGCAACGCGGCCAGCGCTACGCCCGTGTGCGGGCAATTGAACATGCCCGTGCGGTCAGCGCGTGCCACTTCCTCGGCAAGCTCTAGCTCCGAAGCCTGCTCGACAACGCCGTTGAAGCGCTGGATCGTCGCGATCGCTTTGCGAATGCTCACAGGATTGCCGATTTGAATCGCGCTCGCCAAGGTTTTGCGCGCCGCAACCGGCTCAAAGTGCTCGAAGTTCTGCAAATAGGAAAGATAGAAGGGATTGGCGTTCTCCGCCTGCGCTACGCAAATGCGCGGCAGTTTTGAGATCAAGCCCAGTTCCTGCATCATCAGGAAGCCTTTACCGATGGCGCTCACGTTGCCAAGATTTCCACCCGGCAAAATTATCCAGTCGGGAACTTCCCAGTCAAACTGCTGTACGATTTCCATGGAAATGGTTTTTTGCCCTTCGATGCGCAAACTATTCATCGAGTTTGCCAGGTAAATGTGCTTGTGTTTCGTCACTTCTTGAACCGCGGCCATGCAACCATCGAAGTCGGTGTCCAGGGAGAGCACCAGGGCGCCGTTAGCGAGCGGCTGCACAAGCTGGGCCGGCGATACTTTATCCCGGGGCAGAAACACGACTGTCGGAATGCCTGCGGCAGCGCCATAAGCCGACAGTGCCGCGGAGGTGTCGCCAGTGGAAGCGCAGGCCACCGCGTCGATGGGCTCGCCGTTCGCGATCATTTGATTCACCACCGACACCAAAACGGTCATGCCGAGATCCTTAAAAGATCCCGTATGCGAGTTGCCGCATTGCTTGACCCACAGATCCTCGAGGTGAAGCTGCTTGCCGTAGCGATTGGCCCAGAAGAGATTGGTGTTCCCCTCGAAAGTCGAAACGATGTTCTCGTTGTCGATAAACGGAACGACCCACTCCTTCTTCGCCCATACGCCTGAGCCATAGGGGTAGGCGTTTTGGCGCAAGCGCTCATCAAACAGCTTGATCCACGCCGATGCGGCTCTGGTTCTGAGGGCTTCGGTGTCGTGATGAACCTCGAGCAGGTCGCCGCAGGACGGGCATCGGTAGATAATTTCGAGCAGGCTGAACTGGCCCGGGCAGCCTCTAATGCATTGAAACCATGCGTTGTAGTTCATCGCTAAAAAGCTTTCGCTTCGAGAGCCTCAAACAATAGTGAGTCGGACACAACGGCGTGATCCCGCGACTTGAATAAAGAGTATCCGATACCATTGAACGGTGTCAACAATTGTTATTGATCGATTCTTACGTTTTAAATGTTCAACAGAAGCACGCTTTATCGCGCCAAGACGCCAAGAGCGCAAAGAAAAATATCTTCTTATTCGTCCGAACTTGGCATCCTTTGCGACTTCGCGCGAGTGATCCTTTTTCCGAGCCCGTACTCGAGAATGAACTACCCTGCGTCACAATCGGGGGGTCCAGTTCCGGTCTCGCCTGGATTCCCGATAGATAGCATTCGGGAATAACGGACTCTAAGAGGGCTAGGAATAGCTCTTCAAACTGCGGGGAATCAAACCCGCAGTGATCGAACCGAAAATTTCAACATCTTTGCCTAGGACTATCCTGCATCGAAACTCAATCGCGCGGCTCTAACGGTCGCTATGCTTACGATCAATATGCATGGTTCAAGACTGGAGCTTATGGCAAAATAACTCAAGTGACAGTATCGAATCCTGGAGGTAAAGCTATGAAACGAGTCGAGCTGACAGTCGGGGATAAAACCATCGGTGGAACCCTCGTCGATTTCGAGACCGTGCGCGAAGAATATAACTCATACAGACTTTCGGACGGCTCGATGATCAGAATGAAAACGGTAGTGACAAATATCATACGCACCGACGAGTTTACGCCCAACGGCGAACCCATCTATGTAGTCAATTCACAGAACGTGCTTGTCGCTGACGTCCCCGACGACCTCAAAAAACCCACAAAGATTCAGTAGGTGATAATTCCGCGACCGAGTATCCGCCCGTGCTCCAAGTCATCAACCGCGGAATTGATCTGGTCCAGTGTGTAGCGGTGCGTCACCAGATCATTGAGCTTTAACTTCCCTTCACGGTACCAACGCACGAAAAGTGGGAAGTCCCGGTCCGGGCGACAATCGCCGCCGCTCGTGCGGGTGAAAGTTCGACTGCCGATGAACAAATTGGTATCCAATATCGCTTTTGCGCCCGGCGGCGTAATGCCGATCAACAACGCCGTTCCACCGCGGTTGAGGCCGGAATAACCCATTCTGGCAGCCCGGAGGATTTGTTCTTGGGTTTCCGGCAAGCCGATCGCATCGATGGCATACTCAACCCCGCCGTTAGTTAATTCCTGAATCGCTTTGACGGGGTCGCCGTTCCGCGCGTCAACCGTGTGGGTCGCACCGAAGCGTCGCGCAAAAGCGAGCTTCTCCCCCACCACGTCTACGACAACGATGGGATAGGCATCGACGATGGCTGCCGCCGCTACGGCGCAGAGCCCGATACCGCCGGCGCCGAAGACGGCCACCGATTGCCCGGGCCTTACTCGAAGCGTGTTAATGATCGCGCCGGCCCCGGTCATGACGGCGCAACCGATGATAGCCGTAACATCGGTGGGGACATCCTTGGGCAGCGGCAGCACGACACGCTCGGACGCCAAAGCGTACTCGGCCCATGTCGCGGCGGAGTGCGAAACTTCTTTTCCCCGCCAAAAGGCTATCGACTGCGCTCGATCATTTAAAGCGTGCGCCACGAGTGGCTGCGTGGTAATGGAATTGTCCCGATCCACCCACGTCGTGATAACATGGTCGCCTTCTTTGACATGCTTGACGTCGCGTCCTGTCCCGACTACAACCCCCGTTGATTCATGCCCCAACAGCGCCGGCAGACGATGACCAGGCCGTGGCGGCCGGCGCATCGTGTGGAGCTGCGAGTGACAGACACCGCTGGAAAAGAGCTTCACCAAAACCTGGTCCGGCCGGGGATCAGGGATCTCGACTGTATCCACCACTAGAGGTTGGTTCGGTTCAACCAGGATCGCCGCTCGGGATTTAGTGCTCATTGTTTTTGTCTCCTCGTCAACCAGGCGGCTCGGGGAATGGGGTGTTGGAATATTGGAATGTTGGGTTCAAATCCATCATTCCATTACTCCAGAGACTTACTTTGGCTCGCTATCGACGGGCTGCCGTCGGTGGGACCGATACACCACGAACACCGGCTTTCTCGATCGCCCGGGCAACCAGCCCCGAAGCTTTTACGTCATCGATGAATTCGCGCACGTACTTAGCGCCTTGCTCGCGGCCTTTGGGAATCCCCAGTGCCTGTTGAATCGCCATGAACCGGCCGTCGAGCACCCGCGATCCAGGGAGCTTCGCGACGCTCGCAACGAGGTGTTGTCTAACGCCGGCGACGACATCCACTTTACCCGCGAGGATCAGTTCAAAGGCCGCATTAGGATCCGGCGCCTGGACCAGTTGGGCGCGTTGTAAACTACGACTCAAAAACAAATCGTAAGCGCTTTTCGAAGATACACCAATGCGAACTCCCTCCCGGTCGACATCCTCGATGGCGCGAAGCGACGATCCGGCCGGCACGAGGTATGTACCTTCGATTTCTATGTACGGAGCGGTGAAATCGATTTGGTCTGCACGACCCGGATCGACGGCGAGGAATGCCACATCCCAAGCGCCGGCTTTCACCGCGTCGAACATCTTGCCGGCCGATTCGAAGCCGACAAGCTCCACCGGCACGCCAACCCGCCGGCCAAGCTCCCGCCCCAGATCAACTGCCACGCCGCGGAGATCTCCGCTGCTCGGATCTCTGGTCGCGAGCACCGGGTTTCCATAATTGATCCCAACGCGCAGCTTGCCCGTCGGGGCGAGATCAGAAAGTACAGCAGCAGAAATATTGTCCGTCATTGGTGAATACTACACTGAATGAAAACGACTTAGTATAGGCCAACCTAAGCCGTCAAGGTTCGAAAACCCGCTTCCTTTAACCCCTTTCGCGTTTTCCCAGCAGGGTGACAAGAACGGCCAGAGCGGCCAGCGGCAGAAGTAACGAGAAGGCAAATTGCTGGTCATCCGCAAACCCAGCGGCATCGCCGCTCATTCGAGTTTTCTTTGCAACCTCGGCCAGCGCTACCGCAACCGTTGTGCCCAACGCGCCGGAACCGGTTCCGAACGCGGTCAGCATAGCGGCCAGCATTCCGTAATCTCGACTCGGCACCGTCGAGAAGGCCGCCTTGTCATTGGCGGGAACAAAGAGCCCGATGCCCGCCCCCAAAATAGATAGAACAAAAACGATCCAAATAAGAGTCGAGTCCTCACCGAGTCTGGCGTAAAAGAACACACCCAAAAGTATGATGCACAAACCGATTATAGCCACCCATCTGGGATTAAATCGATCGGCCAGCCGGCCGCTCAGGGGAGAGAGCAACGTGGTGCAGAGCGGTAGTGTCGCCATCGCTAAACCAGCCGTAAGTGGGGCAGTCCCAACGACGTTGAGCAAGTAAATCGGACCGAAGATGGAAACCGGGTAGAATGCTAAAGTCGCAAGAATTAGCGACAGCATGGACCTTACAAAGGGAATGCTCCTGAAATAGCGGAGATTCATCAGCGGCACTTCATGCAACTCTCGCCATACGAAAGTGACGATTCCTGCTGCGGCCAAGGCAAGCCAGAGCAGGATCCCCGAGGCATCCCAACCCTGGCGTGTGCCGGCTGTCAGGGCAATGAGAAACGAAGGAAAGCCGACCACCAAGGAAATAACACCCAAATAATCGACCGAAACCTTGCGGCGTTCTTCCTTATCTTTAACGATTAAAAACATAGTCACACAGGTGGCTACCCCAAAAATACAATTGGCAAGAAACACTGCTCTCCAGCCCCAAAGCTGAAGAATAGCCCCGCCGATTGTCGGTCCAGTCGTCCTGCCCAATGCGATGGAGGCCGCCAGCAAGCCCAGAGCCCGCCCTCGGTGCTCGTGCCCATGCGCGGAGGCTATGATAGCCGCAGCCATCGGTGCTGCCATGGCCAAGCCAAGCGCCATGACGCACCGAGACGCGAGCAATTGCGGAAAGGTTCCGGAGAACGCCGCCAAACCGGCTCCCGCCGTGTACAGAGTGAGTCCTGCCTTGAAAATTGTTCTTCGCCCGATGAGATCGCCGGCGCGTCCAAAGCAAAGCGAGAGGCTGCAGAGCATAATCGACCCCATCAAGCCGATCCATTGGACGGCCGCCAAGGTCGCGTCGAATTCCTTTTGGATAGCCGAAAGCGATACGCTGATGCTGCCGACGCTCTGCATGTGGAAAAACGTTCCGAGGCAAACAACTACGAGAACGCGTGATTCTTCCCTAGGCAAGATTGAACCCGTTGAATCAAAATTCAGTGCAAACTCAACGGTTCGGGAGCAACGACTTGATAAAACCGCTCTGATCCAACTCTCGCACGAGGCGGCTGTCAGCGAAGTCCTCTGGTTTTGCGCCCTTGGGTTGGCGAATAATCATGGCTTGTCCTCTCTTCTCATCGGATGAACGTTCATTTACGCAAGCTACTTGGCCTTGCGCAGCTCTTCGAGGAGGTTTTGGATCGGCGTAAAGTCCATCCAATCAGGCCGGTTGATCCAGAGGTAATCCTTATCCTTTCTCCTTTTTGCTAGCGTCGGCAAAAGTTCCTGCGGCAGATCCTCCCTTAGCGATCCGACTCTCAGCTCGTCGGTATTGGCCTGACGGAAAGCGATTTGTCCTTCCAACGAGAGATACCAATTGATGAAAACTCTTGCGCCATTGGGGTGGGGGTGTCGATTCATCAACACCAACGCTCCGGAGCCTGTGCCAATGCCGGGTTTCTCCTCGATTTGGTAGGGGTTTAGCTCGGCGACGGGCAGGCCTTGCATGGCGGCCCGGTCAATTCTTCGACACATGAAGCAGAGAGCGAACTTACCCTGTGATAACCAGTCGGTACCCTGGCGAATGTCACGGAAGAACGTTGGCTCCATATCGCGATAGATACGTTCGATAAATTTCGGCCCGAGCTGAGGATGATAGTAAACGTAGGTCAACGCGGTGGAGCCCTGGGCCGGACCTACTTGGAGCGCCTGATACTTTCCCTTCCATTGGGGTTGGACTAGGTCCCACGCCGATTTGATCTCTTTCTCGTTGATGAGATTGGTATTGAACGCTATCGGCGGTCCGTACAAAGCGCTCTCGTACATAAAGATGTACTGCCCCTCGGGATCGATGTAATGGTGCTTGCCCATCCACCAATTGGACAGGTCGGTCACGCTGGGATGGATTAGAAGCGGAGGAATCGGCTCGACAATTTTTGCCCGGTAAAGATTGAGATAGATCGCCGACGGCGCGCCGAGAAAGACATCCGCGAGAAATTTGCCGGCTCGGCGTTCGCCAAATAGCTTTGGAAACAAATCGCTTCCGCGCCCCAGCGTTGTGCCGGCAAGCTTGATTCTCGGGTACCGCTTTTGAAAAGCGGCCCAGATCATCTGCGCGTTGCCAATCGAGTCGGTCGCATAGACAGCGACCTGCCCTTCCTCCTCGGCTCTTTTCACAATCGCATCCCATTCTTGAGACACGGAGGGTCGGACATCAGCCGCCGAGGCGATCGCAGCGACCAAAAGGATCAGGATGGAAATGGCTAGAAAATGTCGTCCGCAAAACCTGCTCTTCATAATGCCTTTCTTCCGTACCGGAACCATTCTCTAGTTTTTTGCGACACAGGGGAAGGGTAAGCCTGACCTGCAATGATCTGACTTGCCTAATGTATGGAGATTCTTCGTGCGTGAAAAAAAAGATCTCGAAATAAGCTATGACACCTAAGTCAGTGGACCACATCATCCGATCGACACTGACTTCGCGCCGGAGCCGCACGCCGACGCGGTCTTCAAAGAACCCCAATAGGCGTCTAGGAATGATAACCGTCAGGGACACCCTACGCGGAACAAATGACGTTGATGACCGCCTGGCGTTTCTCCACATTGACCGCTCTGAGTCCGCGCTCGAGTGCCGGCATCACCTCCGCCGGATCGGTGACTTTCTCGCCGTAGCCGTCGGC
>JAHKKJ010000749.1 GCA_020027655.1 Deltaproteobacteria bacterium
GACGTCGAATTGTTCCGCAAGTATCTGTTGCGCCCTGAGGGTTTCTCTTAGGAGCGGCCCGCTGCCGAAAATGTGAGCCTTATGGGTTTTTCCTTTATCAGCTGCTTTGAATTTATACAGTCCTTTGAGAATACCTTCTTCTGCGCCGTTGGGCATTTCCGGCATTTCGTAGTTTTCATTATAAAGGGTTAGGTAGTAGAAATACTCTTCCCCTTCACCATAGAGTCGCCGTAACCCGTCGCGAACAATAACCGCGACCTCATAGGCAAATCCTGGATCGTAGGTTAACAACGTTGGGATGGTGCTGGCCAGGATGTGGCTGTGACCGTCCTGGTGCTGCAATCCTTCGCCGTTCAAAGTCGTTCGACCGGCTGTGGCACCCAGTAAAAAGCCTTTGGCCTTGATATCACCGGCGGCCCACATCAAGTCTCCGATGCGCTGAAATCCAAACATCGAATAATAAAAATAGAAGGGGATCATTTGCATCCCCAGATTCGCATAGGCCGTCCCGGCGGCAATGAACGACGACATGGCTCCAGCTTCGGTAATGCCTTCCTCGAGGATTTGGCCGTCTTTTGCCTCGTTATAGTAGAGCAACGTTTCCCGATCTACTGGATCGTACAGTTGACCCTTGGGAGAGTAGATACCGACCTGCCGGAATAGCGCGTCCATTCCGAAAGTCCGAGCCTCGTCGGGAATGATCGGCACGATTCGTTTGCCGATCTCCTCGTGGCGCAAAAGTTTCGTCAGCAATCGAACCATGGCCATGGTGGTGGACATGGCATGCTGACCCGATCCCTTGAAGAATTCGGTGTAGTGAGCCACATCGGGGAGACTCAGCGCAGACGCCTTGACCTTGCGCTCCGGAATGAATCCGCCGAGCTGGTTTCTGCGTTCCAAGACGTACTTTGTTTCCGGACTTTCCAAGGGCGGACGGTAGAAAGGTGTTTCAACGACCTCTTCATCCGCAAGCGGTATGTCGAAGCGCGTACGAAACTCGCGCAGCTCGCGCTCGTTCAGTTTCTTCTGCTGATGGGTGACATTACGTCCCTCGCCGGCTTCACCCAACCCGTATCCCTTGACCGTCTTTGCCAATATGACGGTTGGGGAACCCTTATGGTCCACCGCGGCCTTGTACGCCGCATATACTTTTTTCGGGTCATGGCCACCCCGCAGCAACTTGCGGATCTGGTCATCGGTCAAATGATTGACCATCTCGAGAAGCGCCGGGTACTTGCCAAAGAAGTGCTTGCGGGTGTAACTGCCGGGCTCAACCGAATATTTCTGGTAGTCCCCGTCCACTGCCTCCTCCATACGTTTTACCAGCAGCCCGTTTTCGTCCGCAGCCAGAAGCGGATCCCAATCCGAGCCCCAGACAACTTTGATAACATTCCATCCGGCGCCACGAAAAGTCGATTCTAGCTCCTGAATAATCTTGCCATTGCCTCTTACCGGGCCATCGAGGCGCTGCAAGTTGCAGTTTACTACCCAGACGAGATTGTCCAAATTTTCTCGGCCTGCCAGGGAAAGCGCCCCCGACGATTCAGGCTCATCCATCTCGCCGTCACCGACGAAGCACCAAACCCTGGGTTCTTCTGCACTGAGAAAGCCGCGACTCTTGAGATAACGATTGAAGCGGGCTTGATATATGGACATGATCGGAGCGAGTCCCATGGACACGGTAGGGAACTGCCAAAAGTCCGGAATCAGGTAGGGGTGTGGATAGGACGATAATCCACCCACAGGAGACAATTCTTGGCGAAAGTGGTGCAGCTTGGGGGCATTGATCCGCCACTCTATGTAAGCCCTCGAGTAGGCGCCCGGGGAAGCGTGTCCCTGAAAATAAACCATGTCGGCTAAACGGTTAGCGTCGCCACCCCGGAAGAAATGGTTGAGCCCCACTTCGTAGAGCGTCGCCGAGGACGCGTAGGTCGAAATATGACCCCCGATGTCAGGGTGAAGCCGGTTCGCCTTGACAACCATGGCCATCGCATTCCAACGCACGTAGCTCTTGATGCGGCGCTCGATCTCGCGGTTGCCAGGATAGGGAGGTTCTTTTTCAGGGGGGATCGTATTGATGTATGGAGTATTGACGGCGTAGGGAATCTTTAATCCGGACTCCCGGAGCCTTGCGATCAACTCTTCAACCCGGAACGCCGCTTGTTCTGATTCCTCATTCTTGAGAATATACTCAAGAATGTATTCCAGAGAAGCGACCCATTTATGTTTCTCGTTTTTGAGTCCCTTATTGTTCTCGCGAATGCCGCTAGCCTCGGCACCGTTGTCTAGGTTCTTTTTTTCAATCTCCATCACTACCTCTCCTTCGATTGTAACAGACAACAGAATAAAACCGAAATCAATACAAGATAGTGAAATATTTGGACTTGACGTTTGCTGATCCCGCTAGCAATCTTGCCTGCGACGAAGCGCTGCTGGAACTCTGCGAAGGCAACGAGGAAGACGGCCTCTTACGCGTCTGGGAGCCAGATCACTACTTCGTAGTTCTGGGCTATTCCAACAAAGTAGCCTCGGAGGTCAATGTTACTGCATGCGAGGCTAAAGGCATACCTATATTCAGGCGTTTCAGCGGTGGTGGTACGGTGCTTCAAGGGCCGGGCTGCTTGAACTATTCTTTAGTCTTGAGAAATGAGCGCCCGGGGATCCCCGCTGATCTTCCCGCTGCGTACCGGTTTGTCCTGGAACGACACCTGAAGTTTTGCGCCGGTCAAAACGAGGAAACTATTCAGATCCAGGGAATCAGCGATCTAGCAGTGGATGGACGGAAATTTTCGGGCAATGCCCAGCACCGGAAACGTCTTTGCAGCCTGTTTCATGGGACTTTTCTGCTTAATTTCGACATAACGCTCATCG
>JAHKKJ010000750.1 GCA_020027655.1 Deltaproteobacteria bacterium
CGCTCGAAGTTTGGTCAAAGGATACAGCCGGGTTCCGGCACCCCCGCCCAAAATAATGGCCAGTACTCTTTTCACAACGCGTCCGTGAGTGTTCCAGTCCTTTTGTGCAGAGAGTATTCAACCAACCACGTTGGTGTCAACCCGGTTGCTTCACAAATCAGGTAGTTTCGGATACGGTTATTCGTGAAATCGTCCCGGGAGCGACGTCATGCCCAAGGCTAAAGCCCTACCCCCAATTCCGTAGCTAACTGATAACAATTCAAGACATTCAAGGTTTGGACACGTTTTTTCTATGGAGGAACTCGAACATGCAACCACGGTCGAGTGGTTTCCTACTCATTTGGGTGATCGTTTCCGTTTGGTTCCTTGCGGCCGCAACGCAGGGCGTCGCGCAGACGAAATTCGAAAAGCTGCACGTCGGCTACAGCGCTCAGGCCGGTTCGCTCGCACCGATATGGATCACTCAGGAAGCCGGCATCTTCAAAAAGCACGGCCTTGATGTTGAGTTGCTTTTTATTCCGGGTGGTCCAACGGCGGTAGCCGCACTGCTGTCCGGCGAGGTTCCTATTACTGTCGTGGGGGGGCCGGCCGTTGTAAGCAGTAATCTCGCCGGTTCCGATCTGGTCATGATCGCTGGCATCGTCAACACGTTCGCTTTCCAAATCGTTACCGTTAAACCGATTACCACCTATCAACAACTGAAAGGGAAACGCCTCGGCGTAAACCGGTTTGGCGCCTCTCCCGACGTTGCCGCGCGCTTCGCGTTGAAGCACATGGGCATCGATCCCAAAGAGATAACCATTCTGCAGTTGGGGGAACAATCCACACGTCTCACCGCGATGATGGCAGGACAACTCGAAGCGGCTGTGTTTCTACCTCCGATCACGACCATGGCCCAGAAGCAGGGTATGAAAGTGCTTCTAGATCTGGCTGAATTGGGAGCGGAATTTCAGATTACCGGCCTGGGTAGCAGTCAGAAATTTCTGACACAACGCAGACCGACCGCGATCAAGTTCATGCAGGCGTTCGTGGAAGGGATTCATTACTACAAGACGCACAAACCGGAGAGCGTAAAAGCAATTGCCAAATACATGAAGATCAACGACATGGAAGCCGTAGGCGCAACGTACGACTATTTCGCCCCCAAGGTTGTACCGCAAAAGCCCTACCCGTCGCTAAAAGGAATTAAAGCTCTTATCGATCTAACGGCCAATGAGAAACCTGAGGTGAGAAATATTTCGCCCGAGAGATTTGTCAATACAACGATCTTGAAAGAGGTCGACGATAGCGGATTCATCGATCGTCTGTATCGATGAATCGACAGCGACAATCTTTATGATGATTTTTCCTTAAAGTTGTCACCCCCGAATGGTTTTATCGGGGGTCCAGTCATGGTTCGACCATGCTCACCATGACCCTGAGTTGATCGAAGTTTCGCCTGGATTCCCGCTAAAAGCATGCGGAAATGACGGACTTCCACGGGATTGGGAATTACCGTTATGCAGTAAACGGCGGGGAATTGATTCCAAAACAGTTAAACACACTGAACTGGAGGGGAGATGCTCGACTTTATCAATCCGTCACACCCATCTGAATTTGCCGTTTTAAGATTAGTGGCCGAAGCGCAAGAGGGAGGTGGGGATGTTTTCGACATCGGTCGCCTCTGCAGAAATCTTGAGCCCGGCGATAACGCTGCCTGGGAAAAGGCTTGGCTTGAACTCGCGGACGCCACCGAAGCCAAGGCCAAGCGCGAGCTTGAATTAGGCCACAAGCGCACTGCTACGCAATTTTTTTTTCATGCCAATCAATACTACCGAATGTCCGACGTATTCCTCGCCGGAGATGAGCTGGAACGCAGAAAGGCGCGCTTTCTAAAGTGCCAGGCGAATTTTCGGGCTGCGGCAAAGCTCCATTCACCGCCGATTGAAACAATCAAAATCCCATGCGGTGCCGAAGAATACGAGGGTTATCTCTGTCATCCGATCAATCCCGCTCCGGGCAAATGGCCGGTAGTTTTTCTCATTGGCGGGGCTGATGCTTTTTCGGAGGAGCTGTTTTTCGATGGCAGGCCAGCCACCGAACGTGGCTGGGCCCTCGTCCTGGTCGATACGCCCGGGCGGGGCTCCTCGATTTATGTCAAGGGGATTCCGTCCCGACCCGACTATGAAATCCCCGTCAAGGCTTGCATCGACTATCTCGTCGTCCGACCTGAACTGGACCCGGATAGAATCGCCGTCATAGGCATCAGCATGGCGGGCTATTACGCGCCGCGGGCGACCGCATTTGAGCCGAGGGTGAAGGCCTATATCGGTTGGTCCGGTTGCTACAGCGTGTTGGAGGACCTTTATCTGTTCTGTCCAAATTTACAGGCTACTGTACGGCGCCTTCTCGGCGGAGTTACGGACCAGGAGGCGCGTGAGCAACTCAAGGCTTTTACCATGGAGGGCATTGCGCAGAACATCAAATGTCCGACTCTAATTACCCATGGCGGACAAGACATACGGATGAGTGTCGAAGGGGCAAAGAGACTCTTCACCGAGATCAGCGCGAAGGACAAAACTTTGAAAATCTACGATGACCCAAAAGTCGGTGGCACGATTCACTGTAGCCACGACTACTGGGCGCACCATGTGCCGTTTATGCTGGATTGGCTTGAAGAGCGGTTGTAAACCAACAGCGAAGTCGCCTCGCGGATCGGCTGGAACAGAACCTACAACCGACCGATGAAACCGCTCTTGTCGAGTTCCCGGACCAACCGTGCGTCGATGAAATCTTCCGGATTCGCCGTCCGAGCTTTGGGGCGCTTTTTCTAAGGTCTTGAGCAGCACGGAAACTCCCTCCACGGTGGGATACGGTGGGATCTCGAGG
>JAHKKJ010000179.1 GCA_020027655.1 Deltaproteobacteria bacterium
ACTTTGGTTGCGGCGTAGCCGTGCTATGATCTTCGTGGTGCTCAGCTTTCTTAGGTATTGCCTCCGGGCTCGTGGCTTTCTATAGTTTTCGAAAGAAATCCCTTTAGGAGTTTCAATGTCAGAACAAAAACCCTACAGGCTGCCTACCACAGTTATCCCCGAACGTTACGAGATCAAACTTACGCCGGACCTTTCCGCGGCGACCTTTGCGGGAGAAGAAAAAGTTTTTATTCAAATTATCGAGCCGGTCAGGCAAGTCGTTGTTAACTCGGCCGAGCTTGGATTCCAAGCCGTTTCGATCAAAGGGCCCGGCGGCAAAGTGGTGCGGGGGAATACGGCTCTGGATGTCGAGAACGAGCAGGCGACCTTCGATTTCCCTGAAGCTCTAAATCCTGGACGGTGGGAGTTGCAGATTGCCTACTCCGGAATCTTGAACGATAAACTTCACGGTTTTTATCGCAGCACCTACAAAGACCCCAACGGACGAGAAAAGACACTGGCCTCGACACAGTTCGAATCCACCGACGCCCGGCGGGCTTTTCCTTGTTGGGATGAGCCGGCGTTCAAGGCGGTTTTCCAGGTGACTCTTGTAGTGGACCAAGCCTTGACGGCGATCTCCAACGCGCGGGTTCTCCGCGAGACTCCGTTATCGGGCACCGGGAAAAAAGAAGTGGTCTTCGCCGATACCATCAAGATGTCCACTTATCTTGTCGCCTTCATTGTCGGCGAGTTCGAGGGCACGGATCCGGTCATGGTGGGCAACGCCCCGTTGCGGGTATGGGCGGTACCCGGGAAAGGCCATCTCGCCAAGTTCGCTCAGGAAATTGGCGCTTTCTCGCTGACCTTTTTCAGCCGCTACTACGATATCGCTTATCCCGGGGACAAATTGGATCTGATTGCGATTCCTGATTTTGCCTCCGGTGCCATGGAGAATCTCGGCGCGATCACATTTCGCGAGACCGCTCTTCTGGTCGACGAAGGTAAGGCGACGCGGGCGGAGTTGGAGCGGGTGGCGGACGTCGTGTCTCACGAGAACGCCCATATGTGGTTCGGCGACTTGGTGACCATGAAGTGGTGGAACGGACTCTGGCTGAACGAAGCCTTTGCCACTTTCATGGAGATGCTCGCGGTAGACGGTTGGAAACCCGAATGGCGGCGCTGGGACAGTTTCACCGTGTCCCGCGCGGCGGCGATGCAAGTCGACGGCTTGAAGAGCACGCGTCCCATCGAGTTTCCGGTGGAAAGACCAGAAGAAGCAGCGGGTATGTTCGATGTGCTGACTTATGAAAAAGGCGCCTCGGTGTTGCGCATGCTCGAACAGTATCTCGGCGCGGATAAATTCCGCGACGGCATTCGGCTGTACTTGCGCCGCCACGAATACGCCAACGCCGAAACCACTGATCTCTGGGACGCGCTGGAAGACTCGACACGCCAGCCCGCGCGTGCGCTCATGGACTCGTGGATTTTTCAGGCGGGCTATCCGTTGATCAGCGTCGAAAGAAACACAAGTGACCTGATTCTTTCGCAGCGCATTTTTCGTTACCTACAGGACGGTGATCACCCGGATCGGAAATTTCACGTGCCGGTTTTTCTTCGGGCAGGCACGAAACAGGGGACGGTTAATCAGACCGTTCTTTTAACCGATCAAGAACTCCGCATCCCATTACCCGAGGATTTAGATTGGGTTGTGGCGAACGCCGGGGGCCACGGGTTCTATCGTGTGCGCTATAGTCCGGAGTTGGTGACGGCCGTGAAGCGAGAGCTGCAATCCAATCTTTTGGCAGTGGAACGTTTCAACCTGGCGAATGATACCTGGGCAACGACCTTGGCCGGCCTAACGTCGTTGGCAGATTACTTGGACTTGATCGATCTCTTCCGTGATGAGACCGATCTTAACGTCTGGACCACGGTGATCATCTCTAGTCACCATCTGCACCGAATCCTGGATGACGTGCAGGAGCGGCTATTTCAAGAGCGGATCCGCGCCATTTTTAACCCGGCGCTTCAGCGCCTTACCTGGTCGCCGCGAGAAGGGGAGACGGAGCTCGAGCGGCAACTGCGAGGCGAGTTGATCAACGCTCTCGGCACGGTGGGAGAGGACAAGGCGTGCCAACAGCGGGCCCGGGAGCTATACGCTCAATACGAAAAAGACCCAACCTCCGTCGAGCGCAACTTGGTTCCGGCTTTGGTATCGATTGTCGCCCATACCGGGAGCGGCGGGGATTATGACAAGTTTTACTCCAGGTTTACAAACGCTCAAACCCCGCAGGAAGAGACACGTTATCTTTTCGCTCTCGGAGGCTTCCGGCAACCAGACTTGATCGACCGAACGTTGCAGATGACCATTAATGGCGAAGTGCGCACCCAGAACGCGCCCTATCTGATGCGCGGCATTCTCCTTAATAAGGACGCAAGAGAAAAGGCCTGGTCCTTCATGAAAGCGCATTGGGAAGAAATGCTCCGTCGCTACCCCGATAACTCCATTCCCCGCATGTGCGAAGGTATCGTCGGTCTGGCTACTCCCGAGCTTGACGCGGACGTGAGAGATTTTTTCGCTCGCCTCCCGGTAAAGCAGGGAGCGAAGCAAATGGAACAGCATCTGGAAAGGTTGCGAATCGCCGTGTCCTGTAAGGAGCGCTGGAAGGATTTGCTGCGAACATGAGGCAAATTCCCGCGTCTAACGAGCAATATCGTTGAACCCGCCTTGGCGGACAGCACCGCGATAGAAACGGGCATTCGGAGACGTGCCGACCCATGATCGCGTGTGCTGAACGTACCCGCCCGGCCTACCTATATGGCTCTGACTGAAGATGCAGCGGCAAAGATTATTTTGATTCGTTCCGTCGAGGAATGCGACAGGGACTTCTTTTCAGATTCTTTGCTGGTCGATGCGTTTGCCGCCGCGAGAAAGGTCGCCCCTGGGTTGGGCTGGGTCAAGGCGCGGGCGCAATTTCTGTTTGACCATCTTTCGTCCGCTTACCAATCGGTTATTCATCTGGCAACGCTACCGACGCCGCTAACGTTGCCCCTGTGCTTGATCGCCTTGGCTTTGGGCTTTGCAACGAATTTGCTCGGACCGGCGGAGAAAATCCATGTTGTGCGCAACCCGGTGCTATTGCTCGTGGCGTGGAACCTCTTTGTCTATCTTGTGCTTTTCCTGGTGTTCTTAGCTAAGCCAAGAAAAAGGAATCTGGTTTCTTCGCCATCCACTAGGAGTGCCAGCGCCGAACAGCCGACGAACAACCCACGAGAAACGGTATCGGAAGCTAAGATCAATATTCCCCGGTTGGCGCAGATTTTCATGCCAGGGCTCTGGCATTTTTTTCACCGGGTCGCCTTGGGTGTGGGCGAAAAAAAGAAATTAGCGGATATCGCCAGCCGCTTTAGTGTCAACTGGTACGCCGTTGCCGCCCCTTTGGTGGTTGCGCGGTGGGAAGTCATGCTTCATTTGGGGGCGTTGTTTCTGGCCACTGGGGCAGTGGCGGGCATGTATTTTCAGGGACTCTTTCAAGGTTATCAAGCGATCTGGAGCAGCACGTTCATTACGGGCGAACCGTCCGTCATCGCCTTTGTCCATGCTCTCTTTGGTCCAAGTCTCTTGGTATCCGACCTGCTCGGTCTTGGACTGGCAAGCGAGATCGATGTCGCCCGCCTGCTTTCACCGCAAGGCGACAAAGCGGCCGCGTGGATTCATCTGTTCGCGATTACGGTGTTGCTCATAATCGTGATCCCGCGGGCGGCGCTGGCCGCGTGGCAATGGAGAAACATCAAGCGGCGGCGCAGCGACATCGGCCTTAGGTTGGACCCCTATTATGGCGAGGTTATCGAAGCTCCCGTGCGCGCGTTGATTGAGAAAGAAGTCGCAAACGGGGCGAAACAGTTCTCAGAGGATGTCGCCTCCTTCGTTGGCCAGAAGCTCTATGATGAGCGCATCGTTCCGCGATTGCGGCAATTCAGGGAAGAGGGGGGAAAAGTTTCAGAACTGAAGTCCGAGATACAGTCGCTCTCGGAAGCCTTTGTCCCGCAAATCGAGTCTTATGTCGTTGAAGCTCGCTTGCCCGAGTTTCAGAGTACCTTATCGCAGCGCGTCGGCGAGATCCTAAGAAGTCTAGGGACGGATTTCATCGTTCTCAAAGAACCGCAAGCGGTACTTGGCGGGATGAAAATAACTAGTGGCGGAAATACGGATATGGGTATCTCTCAAGAATTCACCAGTGCCATCGGCCTTTCGGTCGGAACCTCGATCGCGCTTGCCATTGCCACCGTCAGCGGTGGGCTCGGCAAATACCTGGGAGTAGCGTGCGTAGCGACGTTACTGCACACCACCGGGCCCGTCGGTTTCTTGATCGGCCTCATCGTCGGCGCGGCGGTCGCGGCCGGCGCGTGGTGGTTGGGCAAGGAGGAAATCGCGGGCGCGGTTGAAACTCTCCCCCTGCCCGCGGCCGTTGTACGGACCGCGCTTTGGGAGTCGCGCTTCCAGCGCCTGGCCGACGATGGCCGAAAGCAATGCGAAGACTCCGTGCGCGCAGAGGTCGATGAGCGGCTCAAAGCACTGCAGCCGAGAATAACTACTGAGATATTGTCGCGGGTACGCAGTTTGTGGCAGGCTTGAGGGAGGGGCGGCTTGGATGGTTCAAGTCGTTCAAATCGTTCAAGCCGTTCAAAAAGTTCAAAGCGTGACGCGGTTCAAAGTTTCGCGTTCAAGCTTCAATGTTCCAGGTCCAAGGCGTTTCATGATGCAACTCGCTTACATTCTATTAGCGGCAGTCATTTTCGCTTTCAGTGACGCGCGTCCGGCGCCAGCCCAGGTGCCCGCCGACAAAGTTGTCGTCAGCTACCCAAGCAAGTCCATCACTAACTTTCCGATTCTGGAAACGGCGAAACAGAAAGGTTTCTTCCAAAAAGAATCGCTGAATGTCAGCGCCGTCTACATGCGCGGTGGGATCGATATTAAAGCGTTGCTAACGGGTGACGCCGACTTCGGTACGGGTAGCACCACCGCGGTGACTGCGTTTGTCGCCGGCGCGCCGCTGCGCGTGATCATGAGCCTTAATGCTTACGTCGATCAAGGTCTTTACGCGCAACCGAAGTACCGCAGCTTGGTACAGCTCAAAGGGCAACCGATCGGATCACTCAATCCCGGCGGGCTCGTGGATACCCTGTTGCGACGGATTCTGATCCAGGGCGGACTTCAGCCTGATAAAGACGTTGTCGTTCTCAACATGGGTGGGACGCCGGAACGCTATGCCGCCTTGAAATCTGGGTCCATCGCGGCGTCGATGCTGAGCGCTCCCCACAGCCTGCGCGCGGAGAAAGAAGGTTTCACCAAGCTCGCGGCCACCCGCGATTACGTAAACGTGTCCGGCACAGGTCTTGTCGCACATGCCGACCAGATCAAAAAACGGCCGGCTATGATGAAACGATTTATGCGCGCCTCCCTGCGCGCGATGAATTACATCCGTGAGAATCGTACCGAGACGACCCAGATGATCGTCCGCGAGTTCGGCATGGATCAAGAAGTTGCCACGCTCGCTTACAAACAGTTGTTAGAGCTACTCAGCACGGACGGCAAAAATCGCGTGGACGGTTATCAGCTCTTGATCGATTTCGCGCGCGCCGCGCAGAAAGTGGATAAACCGATCACTGCCGCTCAGTTCATCGACGAAGCGTTGCTCGACGAGGTGCTCCGCGAAGGCGTGATACAGCGGTAACTAACAAGACTCAACCGCAAAGAACCCAGGGCGGTCGAGCCGCAACCAAAACTCGGAATATCTCCCGCAAAGGCGCAAAGGTCGCAAAGAAATTAAACTTCCGGACTTGGCGTTCTTGGCGTCTTGGCGCGAACAAATCCCCGTTTTTGGATAGCCACGCCCAGCGGAGAATTTGCGCGAGCTGCGAAAACTTTAAGCATAGTAGCAAAAAGTACGCTGAGAACTAGTCAACGCTCTGACGAAGAGGATAGGCGGAAAATTGGCGAAGAGAAACAAAAACAAATCGAAGAATAAGGCCAATCGCCCTCGGCCGCGTGAACAAGGTTTACGCGTAGAAGAACCAGAGTCACGGCCTGAACCTGTCGCAGTTCAAGACAAACGATTGGTTTATGCTGGCGGCGCCGCGGTCATTGTCATTCTAGTTGGGATCATCTGGTTTATTATCCACAGGTCAAGTGACGAATCGGCCCTGCATCCCCCGTCACCTAGGGCAAAGTGGTTAGAACAAACGACCGAATCCGCAGCAAACCGCCCGACGGTATCGAAAGACTCCTCAACCCAAGGCCAGATTCCTGACAGTGCGAAAAGCTCAATCCGAGCTCCTTCGAGCACAAGAGTGTTTCGCGACCGCCTGAAGAGTGGGGGAGAAGGACCTGAGATGGTCGTGATTGCGGCAGGGTCGTTTCAGATGGGCGACGTTCAAGGTGGCCGCGACAAATCCGCGCTGCCGGTTCGCACGGTTAGAATCCAGAAGCCTTTCGCCATTGGCCGCTACGAGGTGACTTTCGAAGAGTACGATATATTTGCCCAAGCGACAAAACGAGAGCTCCCGAATGATGGGGGAGGGGGTCGTGGCCGGCAACCCGTCATCAATTTCTCATGGCAAGACGCCGTCGAATACGCCAAGTGGTTGTCGATACAAACCGCCAAGCATTATCGTTTGCCGACCGAAGCGGAGTGGGAATATGCTGCGCGCGGGGGGAGGCAACTGCCTATTGGTGGGGGAACCAAATGAAATCCGGCATAGCGAACTGCGCTGGCTGCGGCAGCCAGTGGGACGAAAAACTGACGGCGCCAGTGGGTTCGTTCCCGCCCAATCCTTTCGGACTGTACGATACTGCCGGTAATGTGTGGGAGTGGGTAGAAGACTGCGACCATGAGGATTACAACGGCGCGCCCACGGATGGATCGGCTTGGAAGAAGGAAGGCGGTGGCAACTGCTATCTGCGCGTGTTTCGCGGCGGCGCATGGAACTACGCAGCGAGGGGCGTACGTTCATCGTTCCGGGGCAGGGGCGACCCTGCCAACAAGAGCGCCGTCATTGGCTTTCGTCTTGTCCGGGAGATGGACTAGAGAAACACCCGTTCAAATCGTT
>JAHKKJ010000751.1 GCA_020027655.1 Deltaproteobacteria bacterium
CACACCGGTGACCACTCCGATCCCGGAGAAGCAAAAATTCGATCCACTCCCATATGTGAAAGCACGCGCAAAAGGGTGTCAGCGCCGGTGAGGTCTTCGGTCTCGATCATATTAATTAATCTCCTTTTTCGATTGGAAAGTTCAAGTCGTTCAAAATGTTCAAACCGTTCAAACCGTTCAAAGCATCAACTTGTATCGTGCGCCAACCAATATCAGATAACTCGGCGCCGCTTCAACTCACGCACCAATTCCTCCTCTCCGTCGCGGGGCAAGGTAAGGATGAGGGGGCAGAGAAATTGGCACCCTCGTCGAGGGAGAGCAGGCAGAAGGAAAGCTTGCGAAATGATGGTTAGCTGGCCAGTCTCACTGTGGAATCGTCCTTACTCCTGGGGTGCCGATTTTTCCATCGGCAGACTGATTTCCGGAGTTAAATGCGCTTCCTCTACGCAGGGCAAAGATTGAACGATTTTTAGAAGCTCTTTGGTCGAACGGGACGAAGGGAGGATCACTTGCATGTAACGCTGGAGATCCTGTTCGGCTTTGGAGAGCCCCTTCGGCGCCAATCTCGCCAGCTTCGGCACTTTGTAGACGAGGCGACCGTTTTTCGGTAACCGCGGCGCGGTGAACTCGGCACCTTTGGCGCTGACAAAAACCCCTTTCACTTCGTCATAGCGCCAGCCCGGTTTTAGCTTGAAATCGACCGACCTGCCAACCAGACCTTTGGGCGGCGGAACAGCTGGATACATAGTTAACTCATTTTGCTCCGCTCGCCTTCCGGTTGCAATCCTCCTCGCCTAAACAAGCGTCATCGCCTTGGCGAGATTGGGCAGCGGGCCGATGCGCTGTGACAACGGTACACCGGGGCCTGGCTCCTGTGGCGTCCCGGAGTTCATCAGGATCTGCCGTACTTTAGCCGGTGACAGTGGCGCGCCGTTCTTCGCCTTGGAGCGTCCCTGAATGCACGCCACCGCGCCGGTAACGATCGGCGATGCGCTCGAGGTGCCGGAGAAACGAAGGGTATACCACTTATTCTCCGACGCATCTCCCTGCAAGTCCCCGTAGGCGAGGGTGGCGACATGGAATCCCCAACCTTGTACGTTGACGATTTTGCCGTAGTCGGAAAACCAAATCCGCGAACGCGGCACGCCAATATTTTGATAAGCCGCGCCGAAACCGCCGCTACCATCAAAATCGAGCGCGTTCGATGGCGGAATGCCGGCGCCGACCACAATCGCGCCGCTGTCTTTTTGCAGCCCGGTATTGTTGAAAATCGGCAGATCGAAGTTTTCATTGCCGTTGGCTGCGGCCTCGACAACCGTGATTCCTTTGGCCGTGGCCACGACAATGGCCGAGAAGACGTCGTCCCAATACTGCATGGCGACATATTTATTGTTCGGTCCCGGGGCCTGCAACTCAATGAGAATAACGTCGCCGGCTTTGAGTTGGCCGGTCGCATTAGTCAAAGCCTGAGCCAGGTTGAACACGCCATTGATGACGGCTGAGTGCACGATCGCTTTAGCTTCGTGACTGATACCTACACAACCCTTGCTGTTCGGAACCGAGACCATTTCACCGAGCACGGCGGTTCCATGGTTACGCCAGTCAAGCGTTGTGATCATCGTGCCGCCGATGAGCGAAATACCCGCCGGTAGATCCTCGTGCTTGGTGTTCCATGCGCCCTCAATGTCGCAGATGGAGACGCCTTTTCCTTTCGCTCCGGCCAGACCCCATACGTCCGCCGCTCCAATTCCGGCTGGTGCCGAATAAAGATATCCCTGCGCCGGTTCGAACAGTCGCGTACCCGTGGCACTGCCGGACAACCCCGCAGGCACTGGCCTCGGCGCCACATAGGCTTGCCAAACCGACTTTTGTCTCCTCAGCGCGGCAGCGAGCTTGTTACAGTCTTGGCTGCGCTTCGGAACGATCTGAACGAAACCGCTCTGCCGAAATTCGGCATCTGTCCCCTTCGTCTTTAGGATCCTTGCCGAGGGTTCGTCAGGAAGCGCGGCAGCCAGCGGGAGGCGCTTACGTACCTCGGTGGCAGGGAAGCCGAACTGATTGCGTATCGACACGATATCGAATTTCGCCAGCACGCTATTTAACCGGTCCGCCTGATTCGCGGCGGCCGCTGGCGCGGCGAATTGCGACCTTGTATAGGCGACGGGACTTTCGTAACGCAGTTCCGCTACGACATAATCCGGAATATCCCGGCTCTCAAAGGCCGCCATCGTGAAACCCCGCCTCTCCAGCTTGAGAGTTTTTCTTCTAGGCAATTTTTTTTGCGCCATGGTTTAAACTCCTTTCGTGTGAGAATTTGGAAAGAATAATTCGACATGCCACCTACGCTCTTATCCACGTTCAGGATGGCGGTTTTGACCGCATAAATCACCTCCAGTGGCCTGTAACATCAAAATCGCGCCGTTGTGGTTCGACTGGCTCACCACGAACGGGGTTCTCGCGGGTCCGTCGGTACTGAGCGGCCTATCGAAGTGCGCGTGAATCTACTCAACCCTTTCCCCAGAGCTTGTCGAAGAAGCCGCTCTTTTCCATTTCATCCAGGAAACGGCGATCGAGGAGGTCTTGAGTTTTGATTTTTTTTGCCCGTGGGTCCACTCGGGAGACTTCATCCAAGATTGACTGGAACCCTTCGTCGTTCATTTGTAATTTGGTTTCGAGAACTTTGACCTCGCCGTTGTAGGCCGCATCAAGGACCTTCCTGTCGGAGAGACGCAAGTACTTTCCCATGACCTTATAGACAAATTCCTTGTCGGTGTGGATGATCTTTCCTGCTTCGGCCATGGCTCTAAGAAACTGACCGATCACCGGCTGGCGCTTTGCAATAAGCGACCTCCGAGTAAAG
>JAHKKJ010000180.1 GCA_020027655.1 Deltaproteobacteria bacterium
TATGCGGCTCATTGAGGGCGACTTTCCCGACTACACCAAAGTCATTCCTAAAGGCAATCCCAACATCGCGAAAATCGAGCACAATGAGTTCCTACAAGCGATACGCCGGGTCTCAATCTTGTCCAGTGAACGCTATAAAGGAATCAAGCTTGAATTCAAGGAGGACATGGTTTCGATATCCGCGAATAATCCTGATTTGGGGGAAGCGATTGAAGAGATCGAGGGGGACTACAAAGGAAAACCGGTGGCCATCGGGTTCAATGCGCGTTACTTAATTGACGTGCTTGCGGTGTTAGGAGGTGATGGAGATATCGAGATCGAATTGAAGGATGAGCTGAGTCCGAGCATCATTCGTAAAGGCGGGGACGAGGGCTATATTTATGTACTGATGCCCATGCGTCTTTAGGTCCTGTATTTCTTATCGAGGGCATACTTCTCTTCAAGTCCAACAATTTCGTTAAATTCATCGAACGGCATCAGCCGATCGAGTATCTTTGTGGTCGAACCATCGCGTCGCAATGTCGAATAAACTTCGGTTAACGATTTGGCAACCGAGTAAAGCGGCGCGAGAGGCCAGACGATAAGATCAAAGCCCAGTTCTTTCAGTTCTTGCGGGCCCATCAAAGGCGTTACGCCGCGCTCTAGCATGTTTGCAACCAGCGGACCCGGCACGTGATCGGCTATTTCCTTCATCTCCTCTTTGCTTTCCGGCGCTTCTACGAAAACAGCGTCGGCTCCAGCCTCCTTGAAAGCAATTCCTCGAGTAATAGCTTCGGTTAAACCGAGAGCTTGGCGGGAGTCGGTTCGAGCTACGATATAGAAGTCGCTATCATTTCTAGCCTCAATCGCGGCTCGTAGTTTCTTTAACTGCTCGTCGACGGGAATTACCTGTTTTCCCTTCATGTGACCGCAACGTTTAGGCCAGATTTGGTCCTCTAAGAACATCCCGGCGGCTCCGGCACGTATGAGGTCGCGAACAGTCCGGATCACGTTTATGGCGTTACCATAACCCGTATCCGCGTCCACGATTACGGGTGTATCGACGACGGAACAAACCCGTTGGGCCGCGTTGACGATTTCAGTTTGAGTAAGCAAACCAAAATCGGGTTCACCCAGTAACGTGGCAGAAACACTATAGCCGGTGATGAAAATCACTTCGAAACCTGCGCGGGCGGCGATTTTTGCGCTCAACGCATCGAACACACCGGGCATAACCAATTGCCCTTTTTCACTCAAATAACGACGGACTAGCGTTGCCTTTTCCATAAGGCTCCCTGTTACCGAAGTCAGTGCTCGCGGTCAAGCCGGTATTACCTTCTAGGTGACCGGCCGAAACCCCGCTGCTGTGTGGGTTCAGGTTTTGGCGATGCCCGTAAAAGTTTCGCAGGTTTGAGTCCTAAGATGTCATCGCCGTACCGCGATTTATCAAGGTGGTCGTAGTGCGCCTTGATTTTCTGGCGTACTTGATGTCGCTTGGCCATATCGTTTTTGGCGATTTTGAGGTCGTTGAGGTCAAGCAAGACATCGGTTTCATGACCCCGTAGTTTTATGTGAAGCGTGAATCGTGTGCCTTCGCCCTCCCGGGCCGTGTAGTCGATTTTCTTATTGATGCTGCGAATTATGTCGCGTAACAACCCTTCTTCTTCCTGGTGGATGCCTTTCCCAAACATAGTTATCTCCTCCGATGACAATAGGCGCGAGTGCCTGGTTACGAATGCCCCGCCGTGTTGATGAATAACTCGTCCAGAGCCATTTTTCTACCGAGCAATCCTTGCTCCTGGGAATACTGCATCAACGTCTCCAGGTTCTTTCGATTGTTGTCGCCGAGACCGTAAACCCATGGATCCGCGCCGAGGATCTCGTCTTGCTCCTCCAAGAAATGACGAAACCAAGCTAGAGGTACAATCCTTGGATTTTCCATGCGGTTGTAGGCGGCCTTTTTAGACTTTTCAAAGGCTTGCATGAGATTGATCGGCACCCAGGGATACTTTTCCACTACTTCCTGCTTAATAGCGGTGGTGTGCATAATCGGAAAGATTCCGGTGCGCTTGAAGTACTCGATTTCAAGGTCCCTATAACTCGGGAAGAGCCGGGTAACTCGCTTGTCTTTGTCCAGTATGGGTTGAATCAATTCCGGGTGGATCAGGGCATCAAGCTCACCTTCAACCAACATTCTCTCAACGTTTTTCTCCGCTGCAACCCGCTGGATATATAAGCCGGACGGTGGGCTCCACTCCACCTCTTCTTCATCTTGCTTAAACCACTGAATACTTTTGTGCGGCACTTGATATTCATGCTCCAAGATGCCCCGAATCCAGAGATTAGCCGTCGCCTGAAAGTTGCGTAGGCCAACTTTTTTCCCGACCAAGTCGGTCGGTTTGCGAATATTCTTGGTGGCGTTTAGAAAAATAAAACCATGTCGAAATCGGCGGTGGAGAAAAACGGGAATTGCTGCAAACGGCAATCCGATGTATTTCGCCATCAGGTAGTTCGACATCGACAGCTCGGCGACGTCGAACTCATGATTACGGATCATGCGCCAATGCCGGATATCGGAGGTCATGTCCGTCAATACCGTCAGTTCGATACCGTCCGGCTTCACCGTCCCTTCTTTAAGCGCGCGAATAATCTCATAATCTCCACATGCTAACGTGAGGTGTACCTGCTTACTCATGGAGCCCTATCTAACACGGTTTCTGAAGATTGCCAACGAATTCAGAATATATTGAGTTAATTGACTCTGTCTGGTACGTCAGTTGGGTTAACAAGCCTGTTCGAGAAGCGAGAAAACGGAGGTTCATGATGCAACTGTACGCAAAGGTCTGTTTCCTTCTATTGCTTGTGAGTTTACCGTCGCTGGCTTTGGCACAGAGTAAGGTACGCATCAACTGGACGGCGGTCACTGGAGCCCAAAGCGGTATGTTTATGGCTAAACAGGAAGGGCTGTTCAAAAAGAATGGTTTGGACGTGGAGTTGCTCCATATCCCTTCAAGTTCCCGGGCGATTCAAGCGATTCTCGCAGGGGAAATTGCCATTTCTTTCATGGACGGCTCGAACGCTGCGCAAGCCAACCTAAAGGGAGCGAACCTGGCGCTGATTGCTGGCGCTACGAACCGCATGGTCTTCTCGCTCATGGCGAAACCAGAAATAAAATCGGTCAGCGATTTGCGCGGTAAGAAGATTGGCATCACGCGGATCGGCTCCTCGACCCATACATCCGCACTGTACGTCTTGAGTCAGGCCGGCCTGAAGCCTTCGGACTATCAGATCCTCCCTCTGGTTGAAGTGCCCAACATCTTTACTGCGTTGGCCGCAGGTCAGATCGATTCCGGAGTAGTCTCACCGCCCACCAACAGTAGGGCGCGCAAGGCGGGATTCAAGGAACTGGTTAATTTGGCCAAGGAGGGTCCGGAGTATGTTTCCGTAGCCGTTGGTACGAGCCGGACTTACATGAATGCCAACGAGGATACCGTCCGGCGCGCTGTTCGTTCCTATGCGGAGGGCGTCTACCTGTTCAAAAGCAACAAGGCGGCTGCTCTAAGGATGATGGAAAATCAGCTGCGAGTGAAAGATATCGACATTCAGGAGGATACCTACAATCAATTTCGTCAGTATCTGGAATACCCGCCGTATGTTACCCGTAAAGCCATGGAGGCGATCCTCGCGGAGCTCGGAGATAAGGACCCTGCAGCCAAGGCAGCCAAACCGGATGATTTTATCGATCTGCGCTTTGTTGCAGAGCTTGAAAAAGAAGGTTTTTTTAGGAAGTTCGCTGTCAAATAGTTCCAGGCCTCGAAATAAAAAGCAGGGCACTAGCACTAGCCTATGTTAACTTGCGGAATTTTTTGGCCCGGCGAACGAAGTAATCCCACATGGAACCCAATCGGTGCGGCGTGTATATCTGTTCGTATTTGATCTTCGCTTCCTCTTCGCTGGTCCAGGACGGGTCACCGGAGGCAGTGACCATTAGCTGGATGCGCGCCGCCTTCTCGAGAAATATGGCGTAAAGCGTCGCCACCTCGATACTCTCGCCCACCACCGTCGAGCCGTGATTTTTCATTAGCACGCCGCGGCATTTGCCAAGGCTTTTGGCTAATTCCTTGCCCAGCTCGGCGGACCGAATGAGCGCCGTCGTATAGTCAAATAGCGGCAGACCATCATGAAAGATATTGCCTTCATGACTAACGGGCCGAAGCGGCTGGCGGAGCGCGCCAAACGCCGTAGCATAGGGCGGGTGCGAGTGGACAACGCAGTTCACGTCGGCCCGCGCTTTATAGATCTCGGTATGGATAAAGACTTCGG
The DNA here is from genome assembly GCA_020027655.1 of Deltaproteobacteria bacterium. GTDB lineage: Bacteria > Desulfobacterota > Binatia > UBA9968 > UBA9968 > DAIRFP01. Next base: position 4,303 of record JAHKKJ010000180.1, read on the forward strand.
AGTGACGTTCATACTTGCCCTCGACCTTTTTCCCGTTCAGATCGACGACGATAATGTGTTGGGGCCGGATCTCTTCGAAACCAAAACTATGCGGCTTCATTAGGACACGGTCCTGTCCCGGGATACGCACTGAAACATGGCCGAGAATATTGTCCCAGTGGCCCTCGTGAGCGAGGATGTTACAGGAATACGCCAGCGTTTCTTTTAGCTCTTTAATGCTCGGCATTATCGCTCCTTGTTTTACAGTCAAATTGAAGGGTTTAGCTTTGGATACGTAGGCGAAAGCGCTGGATTTTTCCGGTAACCGTCTTTGGCAGATCGTCGACAAACTCCACCCAGCGGGGATATTTATAGGGCGCCAGCTTGCTCTTCACATGGGATTGCAGGTCGGTTTGTAATTGGACGCTCGCTGTGAACTCGCTCTTCAATAAGACATAGGCTTTGGGCTTGAGCAATCCATCGGCGTCTTGGCTGCCTATGACAGCGGCCTCCAAGACGGCGGGATGCTCCATCAGGGTGTTTTCGATTTCGATCGGGGAGACCCAAAGCCCGCCGACCTTGAGCATGTCGTCAGAGCGCCCGCAGTACCAATAATAGCCCTCAGCGTCACGATAGTAGGTATCGCCGGTCTTGAGCCACTCCCCCTGCATCATTTTCTTGGTTTGTTCGTGCTTGTTCCAGTAGTAAGGTGCGTTGGCGTCTCCCTTAACCATGAGATTTCCCACTTCGCCCACCGGCACCTCACGCCCCTCGTCGTCAACGATTCTCGCTTCGAAGGCCGGCGTCACTTCGCCGCTGCTTCCCGCCTTGGCTTTTCCAGGCCGGTTGGCAAGGAAGTCGTGGGTTGCTTCGGTGGAGCCGACAACGTCCAAAAGCTCAACGCCGAACCGGTCCTTCCATTGATGAAAGAGGGCAGGCGGCAACGGCTCGCCTGAGGAAAGGCAGATTCGGAGCGAGCTCAGATCGTATTTCTTTTCTATACGCAGCAAGCGGGCGTAGAGCGTAGGTACGGAGAAGAAAAAGGTCGGATGGTACTTGTCGATGACCTGGAGAATCTTCTCCGGGTCGGGCCGCTCCGGCCAAAGAACGGTTGACGCTCCGAAACGAAAGGGGAAGTAGAGGGAATTCCCGAGCCCATAGGCAAAGAACAGTTTGGAGGCGGAAAAGCAGATATCGTCTTTGTCCATCCCTAACACGGGTTTGACGAAAAGATCCGTGATGGTAATCATGTCGTGTTGCAGATGAACGGCGCCCTTGGGCGAGCCGGTGCTGCCCGAGGTGTAACCCCAGAACGCGACATCGTCTCTGTTCGTTGCTTCGGCTTCGAGTTTATCGGAGGCTTTATCGATCAGGCTGTCGTAGGCAAGCGCTTTTCCTGCGGGTTTGCCGACGACGATGACCCGTTTCAAATAGCGGGTTCGGTCCCAAACTTTTTCGATTTCCGGCAGCACTGATTCATGCAGAATAATGGCCCGTGCCCTGCTGTCCTTGAGCAGGTATTCATAGTCTTTGGCGCCCATCCAGGGATTAGTGGGAATAGGGACGGCGCCGATCTTGATAGCGCCGAAGAAGCTGAAAGCAAACTCAGGGGAGTCGGGCAGAGCCAATAACACCCGGTTCTCAATCTCGAGGCCGAGCTCCTTAAGGGCATTGCCGGTTCGGTTAACCTTCTCAAAGACTTCCTGGTAGGTAATTTTCTGATCCTGATAATAAATCGCCGTGCACTGACCACGCCCCTGAGCGATATTATCGTCCACAAAGGTCGTGGCGGCATTGTAAATCTCAGGCAGGTCGAGGTTCATGGGTATTTTTGCAGCGCTGCTTGGTAATCGAGGATTGCGATCGTCCATCCTCGATCTTCTATCCTCGCTTCACTCGCCGCCAACCATCTCCGACTGGGTCTCGGTTGCGATCACCACCGACTTGGAGTCGGTGTAGTGTTCAATTGCCTCCTCGCCGTGTTCTTTGCCCAAACCGCTTTGCTTCACACCGCCGAACGGTAGTTCGTCGTAGATGATCTGCGCTGAGTTGACCCAGGTATATCCAGCCTCGATTCTCTCGGCTCCGGCCATAGCCCGGTTAATGTCGCGGGTCCAGATGGAGGAACCCAAGCCAAAGATCGAGTTATTGGCCTGTTCGATGGCCTGGTCGAGATTCTTGACTCGAACAATCGGCAGAGCCGGGCCGAAGCATTCCTCCTCCAGGATTCGAGAGGACGGATCAACGTTCGCCACTAGTGTCGGCTGGAGATAGAACCCTTTGTCGTACTCTTCACCCTGGGGCCGCTGCGCTCCGTAAAGGATCTTGGCTCCGCGCTTCACTGCATCTTCTACTTGATCTTCGACCTCTTGGCGCTGTTCTTTGGTGTGCAGCGGGCCCATAAGGGTGTCTTTGCTCAAGCCGTTGCCAACTTTGATTCTCTTGGCTTTTTCAACGAGCTTTTCCATGAACGCGTCGGCGATGTTGTCAAACAGATAGAGGCGTTTAACCGCTAAGCAGGCCTGACCGCAATTAAAGAAACGGCCCACCGAGGCGGCGCTCACCGCCCGGTCCATATCCGCATCGTCGCAGACAATCATCGGATCGCTGCCGCCCAGCTCCAAGGTGACGTGCTTAAAGTCCTTGGCGGCGGACAGCATCACTCGCCTCCCGGTGTCTGTCGCACCCGTGAAACCGATCTTGCGCACGGTGGGGTTGACCAGCAGCTCTTCGCCGACCACGCTTCCCGGCCCGGTGACGACGTTGAGAACGCCCTTTGGGCCGCCGGAATCCTGAATCGCC
>JAHKKJ010000181.1 GCA_020027655.1 Deltaproteobacteria bacterium
CGCGCGTGACGTGCTTCACGTGCCACAGCGGCAATCAGAGCCCCGTCAGCGATCCTGACATCGCGCTGCAGTACAGCGCGTCGCCTGAAAACCCGAACGTCCGCAACTTGCCGCCCGACCTCACCGGCACAACCGCCGACCAGGTCTTCAATAAGTACATCCGGGCGCTCGGCGGCGCGGACCGGCTGGCCACGGTCACGAGCTTTGTGGCCACGGGCACGTATACGGGATTCGACACCGGACGCGACAAGCTTCCGGTGGAGATGTACGCCAACGCGCCGAACCAGCTCACCACGATCGTTCATTTCCCCGCCGGTCCGAGCACACGGACGTATGACGGGCGCAGCGGCTGGATGGCGGGGCGGGATACCCCGATTCCGCTGCTGACGTTGACGGGCGCGGAAATACTCGTCTCCCCTTCCGGTTGGGTGCAAGGCGACATGAAAGTCGAGCACTGGCAAACCATGGTGCGGGCGCGGGCGCTGGAAAATGGTTGCTATGTGATTGCTCCCGACCAGGTCGGCAATATTTACATCGGCCACAGCATGGTCGTGGACCCCTTTGGTCGAGTCGTCATTGATATGGGCGAGCGCCAGGGCTTCGAAATTGTCGACCTCGATCTTTCGATGGTGGGAGAAGTGAGAGAGCAGTTGCCATTGCTCAAAAATCGCCGCGCGGATATTTATGGAAGGGCTGTTTTGACCGGCAAATTCTCGTAAGTTTTGGAGTCGCTATTGCACGTATTTTTAATGAGTTATACCGAATAACGAAAGGACAATATTATGATCTTATCAAAGAATTCTGAGGTCAAAGGATTAATTGTGAAATCCATCGAAGGGAAACCGATGAACGGCGATCTTTTGGTAAAGCCGCTAATCAAAGGCGATGAAATGACTTTGCTGGAGATTCATTATCAGCCTGGTGTCGGAGCTCCGCTCCATATTCATGCTCATGAATCTCTCGCCTATGTCGTCAAAGGCAAGGTCAAAATGACGGTCGGAAGGGAAGTCTATATTCTCGGCCCGGGGGATGTCTGTCGCCATCCCGAGGGAGTTCCCCATAGCGTCGAAGGCGTAGAAGAATCGATCGTCGTCGAGATCAAATCCCCTGCCCCTGACATCGCAACATTTTTGGGAACTTGAAACTAAGGTCTATCGAGCGAAAGGAGTTCGGCATCATGGCGGGAAAAGCAAAGTATCTGATGATTGCGAGCATGGACGTGGACCTGGAACATGAAGCGATCTTCAACGAAGTCTACGATAAAGAGCATGTTCCCAACTTGTGCAAGGTTCCGGGTGTTTTGGGAGTCACCCGCTATAAGCGTGGAACTTTGACGATGAATATCGGTGGGGAGAGAAAAACTATCGAGATCCCCAATGAGCCGACCTACACGGCGATCTATGAACTTGAAAGCCCGGACGTGCTAACCAGTCCCGCGTGGGATAAAGCGATCGAAGACGGTCGTTGGCCCAGTCAGGTAAGACCCTACACTAAGAATAGACATCACATACTGCTGAAAATTATGGACTAATGGTTCAGTAAGGCTATGAATTGCCGGGAACTTAAACCCGAGAAATTAAATCAGCACTTCCGCTCTCACGCGGATACGGATTGCAAAATCTTCTTAATCTCTACCCCAGCGGTTTCGGCACTCCCACGTTCCACGTGTTGCTCGAAGAGTGGGAATAACTCCCGCTCTTCCTTGCGAATGTGACGCTCTAGAAGATCGCCCAAGTCGAAGATCAACTTGGCTAGGCCTGTTCCCGCTTCAAGTTGAGGAATCGCTTGGCGGATCTGCGCATGATTCCGCACCAACTCGTCGATCATTTCCCCGCTCCCCGGGACTGCCGAACGCAGTAATGGAAACAAGACTTCCTCTTCCGCTCGAAAGTGCGGAACAAGATTGTTTGCGTAAAAAGCCAAGAACTCTTTTGCTCTTTCGCGGAGCCCCTCCGCGCCCATCGGTCGTATTTGCCCCAGCCCTTGTTTACGGCACCGGAGCGCCAACGCAAGGCCGTGGTGATGGTCCTGTGACAGGGGAATTAGACTGTCGTGGCGCATAAAATTTCGGCAATGGATAAGAGATCGAATTGATTCTGCTGAAAAACCCTAAGAATGCTTCGACTCGGCTCAGCATGAACGGAAAATCTCCAATGATTTCAACCGCTCCTCCGTTGGTCCTGAGGTTCTCGAAGGATGAACGGAGGATTTCAGCAGAGATCGAGATCTGGAAAGGGCGGCCGTAACGATCAAATGACTCCTTTTGATCGTAGTGACGAGATACTAGCTGCGTCATAACCGAGGGTATTAAGGATCTCCTCGGTATGCTCTCCGAGCACGGGCGGCGGCTGGTAAATGGTCGGGGGCGTACGGCTCATGTCGACGGCGTTGCCGATCAATTTCATCTTACCCATCTTCGGGTGCTCGACTTCCACTGGAAATCCGTACTCGCGGACTTGCGGGTCAGCGAAGACTTCGTCGAGCGTGTTGATCGGCGCGGCGGGAACATCCTTTTCGAACAGACGGCGCAGCCACTCATCCCGTCGCCCGCTGCGAAAAATGGGCTGCAACTGCTCGACTAAAGCATCGTAGTTTTCAATCCGCCCTTTGCGATTATTGAATCGCGCATCGTGCGCCCATTCCGGCTTGCCCACCACGTCGAACAGGCCGAGCCAGAATTTGTCCGGTGAAGACATATGGAGCACAAAAGCCAGGCCGTCCTGGTCTTCGAAAGCAAAAACACCCGCGGTGGTTGTCCGGTGCTTGCGGCGCGGCACATGGCCGGTTTCAAAATAACGGGCGGCGTTTTCACTCACGAACGAAACCGAGGCGCGCAACAAGGATGTTTCCACATGCTGCCCTTCGCCAGTTACCATGCGGTTTACTAGCGCGCCCAAAACTCCGTAGCACGCATACATCCCGGTTAAGTGATCTGAAAACGAAATCCCCATCCCCTGCGGCTTCCCGGGATCGGTCAGGAGACTCAGGAGTCCGCTTCTCGCCTGGCCGACGGTGTCGTACCCCGGCATGTCACGATACGGCCCCTTGGGCCCAAAGCCGGAGATCGAACAGTAAACAATCTTAGGATTGATCTTCTTGATATGGTCATAGCCCAAGCCGCGTTTGTCCATGACTCCAGGGCGAAAGTTTTGGATCACCACGTCGGCATTGCCCATCAATCTAAGGGCGATGTCGCGCCCTTCGTCAATGCGCAGGTCCAAGGTCACGCTTTTCTTGTTGCGGTTTAGACTACAGAATGTCGCGGCATAGTTCCTCTCGCCCCACCCACGAAACGGGTCCCCCCGTTTCGGCTCTTCGATCTTGACGACCTCTGCAGCCATATCGGCTAAGAGTTGCGACGCAAAGGGCCCGGTGACATAGCTCGCTGCTTCGACGATTTTGATGCCTGAAAGAGCTCCATCCATACAATCTTCCTGACTGACTCTGCGCAGAGTCGGTATTGTTGTGATGGGCTTTTCCTAGCTGTTGGAGGCTCCGTAAGTCAAGAGGCCTGGGGCGTGAGAGCAGAATCAAGGGACACGGACCGGGGGAGAAAAAAGCAAGTTGTCGCCATGGTTTGCCACTTGGCATCCATAGCGCTCGTTACTTTTCGTCGGCGCTTGGAGGTTGCACCGATCGGTCGGGTCCTTGGGACGAGATCATCAGTATGATTTCACTCTTGCTGAAACGCCACCCACCACCGAACTTTCTGCCAGGGATGGAGCCTTGCTTCACTAGTTTGTAAACCGTCCGCGGATGGACCTGGAGCAAGTGCGCCACTTGGGCCGCGGTAAGAATTTCTTCCATCGCACATTCCCTCCTTCTATTGCTCGGGGTTGCCCCCATTTTCTCAATTGGCAAAAATGCTGCCAGCAAATCTCAGATTCGGCACTCAAAGAAGAAACTTTAATGCCGATCACTGCCGAGAATTTCTAGAAGGCCATGAATGTGGAGGAAACTTCCTGGCGGGATAAAACTCGACCCAATGCAACCAAAATTGTCAACAAACAACCGCGGGTTTCAAACAGGGTCAAAATCAGGTCATCAATTTTTGCGCCGCTTCTCGGAGCATCGGGCAGCCACGCACTTCCTGATCAAAAACAATACTTCGATTGGTTGGCATGAAATCGACGCCGTCCATGTAGAGCGTGGCCGGCGTCGCGCGCTTGGGATCCGATTGAATGACGTTGCGGTCAATGCGTTGCGCGTAGCGCGTGTAAGTGAGATAGACCGTAATGGCCCCGAGGATAACGGCGATTAGCGCGTTCATCGGCTCGTTTCTTTTTTCGCTTTCGTGCCGCCCTTATTACTTACCCGCTTCGACGTGCCAGAGATAAAGCGTGTGATCCCAACTCGAACCGTCTTTAATATGCTCCGTTTTGAGCGGTTTCCAGTCGCCCATGTCGAAGTCATGGGAAACCACCCGGGAGCCGGGTTTCATCTGCTTCCAAATATTGGGCCGGATCATGAGATTCACTTCGGGAAGGAGATACATCGTCAACACCGTAGCCTGAGATAGATCCACCGTCCGAATATCCTGCTGGCGGATCTCCACTAAATCACCAACGCCCGCCTTTTTAATATTCTCAGCGGATTCTTTGATGCGTTCCGGGTCGATTTCAAAGCCGATTGCCTTGACACCGTACTTTTTGGCCGCGGTGACAACGATTCTGCCGTCGCCGGAACCGAGATCATACACCACATCGCCCTTTTTGACCTGCGCTAGCTCGAGCATGCGCTCCACGACTTCCTGAGGCGTCGGAACGTAAGGAACGATCTTTTTGCCTTCATCGTTATACTTTTGCGCCGCCTGAGCCCACGCAGCGGAAGGCTGCATCGCCAACCCCGCAATCGCGATTGCTAAACTAAACAGGCCCGCCGTTAAAAACGTTTTCAGGTTTTGCATCTCGAACTCCTCCTTGGTTCAGATATGAATCAACGCGAACGCAACTATCCGAAAGTTCTCCCCCTTCTGTCAAGAGACAAAGACAAAGCCTAGCCGTTCTTCTGCCAAAACTTGCCCAGCCAGCTACTCTCGTCTTTGCCCGCCACTGCTTCCAGCTCGCCGGCGTCCAACCAGATGCCGTTGCATCCCGTGCATTGGTCGATCTCAATCTTCTGAAAGCTTCTCGCTTTCAAAGGCTCGCCGCACTTCGGGCAGCGCATATGGCAAGTCTTTTGAAGCGACTCCTTAGTCTCAGCTTCTTCCTTCGCCTTTAGCTTGGCGAGCAACTCTCTTTCCTTTTTCACGAAGTATTCGTCTTCTTGCGCCTTTTTTCTTTCATCCCACTTGTTCGCCATAATTAACCCTCCTAAGGATGCATCTTATTAAATCGTGTCCGGAACCAGTATCAACTCGAAAGTGTTAAGAAAAGAAATTAGGATCTGCGGCCAAGGAGAAACCGGATTTCAGCTGGCAAAGCGACTCATGTAGGGCAACGTAGACGCTGTCTTCCTGACCTGTTCGAGATTGGCCCGCAGCATGGTGGTGGAGTCCCATGAGCCGGTCGTAAGCGCATTGCGATAGGTCTCGGGTAAATCGATGGCGATCTTGTGATTGCCATATGAAAGAGTTTTGCTTTCCAGATCGACTGTGTATTCGGTCCGCGGGTTTTCCTCGACGCTTTTCATCAACTGTTCGATCTCCTTTGCGCTCACCGTAACTGTGGGAACCCCCATGATCGTGCAATTACCGGCAAAAATCGCTGCGAAGGATTCGCCGACGATGGCTTGGATGCCGAACCGATACAGCGCCTGCGGCGCGTGCTCGCGAGAAGAGCCGCAACCGAAATTCTTGTTTACGAAGAGGATCGAAGCGCCCTTGTATTCCGGATCGTTCAACGGATGGTCTTTTTTCTTGCCCGACCCATCGAAGCGCTCATCAAAAAACGGATAGTCCCCCATGCGCGCGAACGTCACTTCCTTCAAATAGCGGGCTGGGATGATCCGGTCCGTATCGATGTCGTTGCCTCTGATGGGAACCGCTGTGCCGGCGATTTTCGTGACCTTAACAATTTCGCTCATGATTCCTCGCTCAATGATACTCGCGCACGTCGACAACCTTGCCGTTCAAAGCCGCTGCCGCGACCATCGCCGGACTCATGAGCAAAGTACGCCCTTCGGGACTCCCTTGGCGGCCGATGAAATTACGGTTCGACGACGAAGCGGAAATTTCGCGGCCAATCAGCTTGTCGGGATTCATTCCCAGGCACATCGAGCAGCCCGCGTCACGCCATTCGAATCCGGCGTCCTTGAAAATCTCGTGGAGCCCTTCTCGCTCGGCAAGTTTCTTAACTTCAGCCGAACCTGGAACTACCAGGGCGCGAATCCCGGACTTAACCTTCCTACCTTTGGCGATCTTTGCGGCCGCGCGCAGATCGGTGATACGCGAATTGGTACAAGAGCCGATGAACGCCACATTGATCGGCGTCCCGAGTATCGGTGCTCCAGGGTGCCAACCCATGTGCTCGTAGGCCTTTCTGGCTCCCTCCGGGTCGGAGTATTCCTCTGGTTTGGGAAGTTTTTCGGAGATACCCACCGCTTGCCCTGGATTGATCCCCCAGGTCACGGTAGGTTCAATGTCCTTTCCTTCAAAGCTCACTACATCGTCATACTTCGCATCGGAATCCGACGCCACCGACCTCCAGTAAGCTACCGCGCGGTCGAATGCTTTACCGATCGGAGCATATGCCCGACCTTTGAGGTAGTCGAAGGTCATCTGATCGGGATTAACGTAGCCGACCAAAGCACCCCCTTCGATGCTCATGTTGCAGACCGTCATCCGTTCTTCCATGTTCATCTTGTCCAGGACTGCACCACCGTACTCGTAGGCGAAGCCTTTCCCACCGCCAATACCCAATCGCCGTATAATACTTAGGATCACGTCCTTGGCGTAGACGCCGGTCCCAAGGACGCCGTTGACACTGATCCGGCGCACCTTGAGCTTATCCATCGCCAGGGTTTGCGTGGCCAAAACGTCACGCACCTGGCTGGTTCCAATCCCGAAGGCAAGCGTCCCAAACGCGCCGTGCGTGCTGGTGTGGCTATCGCCGCAAGCGAGCGTCATT
>JAHKKJ010000752.1 GCA_020027655.1 Deltaproteobacteria bacterium
ATCACATCTGATGGATTTCAACGTCTCTTGTGTGACAAGTCGGTGACCAATGGACCCCTATATGCTAGCAATAGAGTGTTAAGCGTGTCCCTTCGGTAAGGGAGCGCAGTGACAGAAAAATCAGAGCCACGTAAAAAGAGTATTCCAATGAATCGTCGGATATGATAGTAAACGGGTGAAGTGGTTGTTGATACCGAATGAGAAGATGAGCGACCGCTAGTGGCCAAAGAGAAGGAAATTGTCCAGACCAATCCGACCGAGATCGAGGCTCTGATCGAGCGATTCAAGCAGTCTGCACACAATCTGAAGAAAGAAGACGCCGAGCTGATAGAAAAGCTGCTGAGAACCTTGGCGTCGCTGGTGAGGCTACTGGAACGGAAGAATCTGTCGATCAAACGATTGAGAAGCATGTTGTTTGGGCCGCGGACGGAGAAAGGGAAAGAGGCAGATGGGAATAATCAGGGAGAAGAAAAAGCCGGCGATCCGGAAACAACACCTCCCGCTGCCCAGAAACAGGAGAGGAGACCGGGGCACGGCCGAAACAAAGCAGGGGCCTATAGCGGAGCAAAGATAGTCAAATGTCAGAACGGCGAGTTGAAAGCCGGAGACAGGTGTCGTGAAGAAGGATGCTGGGGACGTCTCTACGATCTCAATGATCCGGTGGTCTTGGTGCAATTCGTGGGGCAGGTGCCGATTACGGCAACTACATACGAACGGGAGGTTCTGCGCTGTGCGCTCTGCCAAAGGCGTTATCCGGCCTCATTGCCTGAAGGAGTAACAGAGGAGAGATATACGCCGAGCGCGGATGCGACGATCGCACTGATGAAATACGGGGGAGGTCAGCCCTGGTATCGTCAAGCGCGGTTGCAGGAGAGCTGCGGGATCCCACTTCCTGAATCGGTGCAATGGGAAAGATGCGAGGCGATGGCCGATGCAGGGCATCCAGTCTATCTGTTGCTGAAGCGAATCTGTAGAGACGGGGAGGTCTTTTGTAGTGACGATACGGGAGTCAAGATTTTGGATTGGGAGAAAGCAAAGAAAGAGCTGAAGGAAAAGGATCGCAAGGGGACCCAAACCAGCGTGATCATCGTAGAGACCTTCGGCGGAGACAAAATCGCCCTCTATCTCAGCGGAAGGAAACACGCGGGTGAGAATCTCGGCGGGCTGCTTGAGGAGCGGAGCGCGGGCCTGCCTGTTCCGATCCAGATGAGCGATGCCTTGGCCAGGAACCGGAGCGGCGATCAGGAGACGGTCTGGGCTAAATGTTTGGCGCACGCGCGGCGGAAGTTTTATGAGTTGAAAGAGATCTTTCCGGTGGAGTGCAAATTTGTCCTGAATATGATCGGCAAAGTCTACCGATTCGAAGCCGAGACAAAGGGCATGACGGCCCAAGAGCGGTTGGAGTATCACCGGCAACATAGCGGACCGGTGATGGAGCAGCTGAGGCAGTGGCTGGAGAATCAGATCGAGGAAGCTCAGGTAGAACCCAACAGCGCGCTTGGTGAGGCGATAGGTTATACGAGGAGACACTGGGACGGTTTGACAAAATTTTTATCGGTCCCGAAGGCGCCGATCGACAACAACGCGGCCGAGCGCGGAGTCAAGCGATTCGTGCTGTTCAGGAAGAACTCTTTGTTCTTTAAAAACGAGCACGGGGCGGCGGTGGGCAATGTGCTGATGAGTTTAATCGAATCGTGTCGCTTGAACGGAGTCAATCCCTGGGACTACCTGGTGCATTTGAGACGGAATGGGTCGGAAGTAAGAAAACATCCGGAGCTGCATCTGCCGTGGAATTACGCGAAATCAGAAGCGGAACCGCGCGCGGCTTGAGGGCTGTGAGAAGGCAACTTTCGCCACTCGGGAGCAAAGCGTGCAGAATCGGGCAGGCCCTGATAAAGCAGCACCGACAATTGTTGGGCTGCGAGGCGATGGATCGGTCTGTCGGGCTGGTGCGGCCACCAGCGCAGCTTACCTTGCGAGTAACGGCGCGTCACCAACCAATAACCCACGCCGTCGAAACAGAGCATTTTTAAAGCCGTGCCGCGCCGGTTGCGAAAGACGAATAAAGTTCCAGACATCGGATCTCGATCGAGTTCTTTCCGGCACCGGGCCGCAAGCGCGTCGATGCCGCAGCGGAAGTCTACGGGTTGGCAGGCGAGCAGAATGTTAAGTTGAGGAATCAACTGAATCATCGGTGCTCAGGAACGGAGAAAATCACAGCATAGTGAGTTAAGCGTGGCCGAATCGATGCACGGCATCGTCAGGGTCAGACGTGAGCCGTCTCCTCGTTCCAACTGAATCCGACAAGGATTGGCACTCTGCGGCGCCGGCATTATGGTCTCAGGCAAGACGGCCGCGGGCGGCAACTTGAAGAAGGCACTCTGCGGCTTTTTACGCACGGCTGTGGGAGGTGATGGTGTCTTCCTCGACCCATTCAGCCTCCAGGGATCAAGCTTCAAGATGCGGCGGACGAGTGCGGGTGAATAACGTCGGCTCATGTTCATCGCCGCCTGGCGAAGCTCAGCGGGAATCGGTTCACGATTGTATTTCTTGTTTGCGCGCCAATCGTCGATGCGGGCTTTGAGCTCGAGCAGATCGGCGGGAAGAGTTGAATCCATGATTGAACCTCCGTAGGTGAAAATTCGATCTTGGAGGCAAGAATAGAGAAGAAGGCAGGGACTGTCACGCCGGCTTACCGAAAGAGGCTCATTAGAAAGGGCGGTCGGTTTGTTCTATGGGGACACGGAACGCTCGTGTCAAGACGGCTGACCGAAGGGACACGATAATCCCAATTCAATGACAATACCAGTTCAAGGTTCAACAGTTAGACCTATTACGGAGATCAGGCACGT
>JAHKKJ010000182.1 GCA_020027655.1 Deltaproteobacteria bacterium
CTAGCGGATCATCACCGCCAAGGCCTCCACGTGAAAGGCGTGAGGAAATAAGTCGATCGGTTGGACAAAAGTGAGTTTGTAACCATGGCGTGCCAGCGCGGATAGATCACGGGCCAGGCTCGCAGGATTACAAGAGACGTAAAGGATTTTCTCCGCGCCCAACGAAGCCAAGTTGCGCTCAATCCCTTTGGCCCCGGCGCGGGGCGGGTCGAGAATAATCTTTGAAAAGCGCTCTCGCTGCTTGGCAAACCGCTCCAACGCGGCAGGTACGTGAGCGCAGACCCAGCGGATGTTGGCGATGCCGTTGAATTGCGCGCTGCGCTTGCCGCTATCGATGGACTGACGATAACTTTCAACCACGACGACTTCGCGCGCCTGCTTGGCAATTGAAAGGGTAAAGTTTCCTGCGCCGGAGTAGAGCTCAAGTAGCTGATCGTTTTTGTCAAAGCCGCCGGCGGCCAGAAGTTCCCTGAGCAGCTTTCGGTTTCCTTGGGCATTGATCTGAGTAAAAACATCGCCCTTGACCTTGAGGCAAATCCCATCATCGCTGCGAATCGAAACTGCGGTGTGTCCCCATTCTTTGCGCCACTTGTCGCCGTGAAGAATAAGTCCGTTGATGCCGCTGGCCTGGTTGAGAAGATGTTCGCAGGGGGAGTTGTCTCGTGAAATGAACTCGCCGGCGGCTTTGCCCACAGCGACGATTTCGTTGGGATCATCGCCGGTCACGATCTCCACATGTTCGACCGTCGTATCTAACTCGTTCACCCAGGTTCGGAGCGGATAGATGACTTTGTTTAATGTGCCATCGGCAATGAGGCAAGCGTCTATCTCCACCAGATCGTGAGAAAAAGCGCGAAAGAAACCGATTCGTTTGTCCTTGTCGCACTGCAAACGCACACGGCGCCGATAATGATATTCGCGAGGTGAAGCGATGATGGGCCGCAGCTCGAAACCCTCCAGCTTGCCGATGCGTCGCAGGGCGTCGGCAACGCTTTGCGCTTTGGCTTTCAGTTGCGCTTCATATCGAACTTGCTGCCACGGGCAGCCGCCGCAGTCATTTACGTAGGGACAAGGCGGCGTTTGGCGCAGGCGAGAGGGCTGCAGCAAACGAACCATCTCGCCGAAGGCATAATTTCCTTTCGCATCGGTCACCCGAGCGGTGATTTTATCCCCCGGAACCGTGGCGGGAACCATGATGACCTGATTATCGATGCGGCCGATACCGTAGGGACCATAGGCGAGCGATTCGATCTCTAGCGTGAAGTCGTTTTTCGCGTTAGTCTGTTCCATCGATTTGGCGCCGGCCATTGATAGTACAAGGACATTTAGGTTGATGGAAGCCCAAGACGACCCGCGTTTTCTTAAAGGAATCGACGAGTTCAATCAGGGGCTTTTTTTCGAGTGCCATGAGACCCTTGAGGAAATCTGGTTGGAGGAGCACGGGGAGGAGCGAAAATTTTATCAGGGCATCATCCAGATTGCCGCCGGCTATTTTAAGCTGGAGCAGGGCGTACCGGCCGGCGCCATCAAACTGTGGCATACCGGGTTGGAGAAGTTGGAGCCCTATGCGCCGGTTTACCTTGGCATTGACGTCGAGTCTTTCGTTAGAGCGGTGAAGGAAAATTTAGCCGAACTCAAGGCCGTCCAGCAAAAAGGCGAAGAATGCACAACGCTCAATATCCCGCTGCTCCTGCGCGTCTCCTGAGCATCGCACAGCATGATCCGTTGCATCGACGTTCGAAAAGTTTACCGGCAAGGTAAGAACGAAATCACTGCCCTCGATGGCGTCTCGCTGGATATCGCCAGAGGAGAGTTTGCGGTCATCATGGGGCCGAGTGGCTCCGGAAAGAGCACGCTTCTCCATCTGATCGGCGGATTGGACCGCCCCACCAGCGGTGAGCTGCTGGTGGATCAACGCCTGGTTGGACAAATGGCGGATGACCAAATCACTCTTTTCAGGCGTACCCGGATCGGCTTCGTATTTCAATTCTTCAACCTGCTGCCCACCTTGACCGCGTTAGAGAACGTCATCCTGCCATTTGTGCTCGACGGGCGATCCAAGCAAGAGGCGGAGCAAAGAGCTACGACACTCCTCGACAAGGTCGGGCTGGAAAATCGCAAAGATCATCTCCCTGAGGAGATGTCCGGCGGGGAAATTCAGCGTATCGCGGTGGCCCGGGCCCTGGCTTTCGATCCGCCGATTCTGTTGGCTGACGAACCCACCGGCAACCTGGATTCGAAGACCGGCGAATCTATTTTGTCGCTGTTGCGCGAGATCAATCGTGGTAGCGGCTGCACGATCGTCATGGTCACCCACAGCCAGGAGGCTGCCGGCTATGGCGACCGGACGATTTTTTTTCGCGACGGCAAAGTCGAGAAGGAAAACACGTGATGCTGCGGCTGCTCCGAACCCTCTCCTGGCGTCATGTGCAGCGCCATCGCCTGAGGACCTTACTTACTTTCTTGGGCATAACCCTCGGAGTTGGAGTTATCGTCGCCATCGCCGTCGTCAACCGGTCGCTGACGGGTTCCTTTCAATCGACCATCGAACAGATCGCGGGCAAAGCCGTCTTGCAGGTGTCCAACGGCGAGAGCGGTATCATCGAATCGGCCTTCCCGGTGATTCGCGATACGGCCGGAGTCCAAGATGCCGCCGCGGCGGTTGAGGGTTTTCTACCGGTCAGGGGAGCGGAGAAAGAACGGTTGTATGTGTATGGCGTGGATCTACTCACCGATAGCGCGATTCGCGATCATCAATTCGTCGGCGCCAAATCCGATTTGGATCAAGCGCTGGATTTTATCTCCATGCCTGATTCCATCGCTCTCACGGAGTCTTTCTCTCGTCGGCTCAATCTGCCCCTCGGAACAAAGATCACTTTGACCACGAGTCGCGGCAAGCAGGACTACACCGTCCGCGCGCTTCTCAGGGAAGATGGCATGGCAAAGGTGTTTGGCGGAAACCTTGCGCTGATGGACCTTCCGGTGGCGCAGCAGGCCTTGGGCAAGGAAGGCAAGCTCGACATTGTTGATCTCACGGTAGAGGAAGGGGAAAAGATCGAGGCGGTCAGAGAACGGCTGGTGCAACGGCTCCAGGGAGCGGCGGAAGCAGAAAGGCCCAGAAAAAGAGGAGAGCAAATTGAGCTTCTGCTCACCTCATTTCGCGTCGGTCTATTCTTTGTCAGTCTCATCGCCCTTTTTGTCGGCTTTTTTCTCATCTACAACACGGTGTCTGTCTCCGTGGTTCAGAGAAAGCGCGAAATCGGAACCCTCCGATGCTTGGGCATGAAACGCGGCGAACTGCTGCGTTTGATCGTCGTGGAAGCGCTGATCCTTGCGTTGATCGGCTCTTTAGCCGGCAGCGTGTTTGGATGGCTGCTGGCGCAGCTTGCGCTGGTCGCGGTGGGAGAGACGGTGGGGAATCTTTTCTCACTCGTCGACTTGGGGCCGGGAATTTTCACTTTGCGAGAGCTTGGTCTGTCTCTCGCCAGTGGGCTTGCGGTGGCGGTTCTTGCGGCGCTGCATCCCGCGTTGGAAGCGATTCGGGTGAGTCCCCTGGAAAATGCCAGGCAAACCGCCTGGAGTCCTTCGTTTCGCGGGAAAAAATCCTGGGCGACCCGACTCGGTCTCTTCTGTCTGGTAGCTTCTCCCCTTATCATTTTTCTACCGCCGCCTCTTCCCGGACCCGTGCAACAGTTCAGTGTCGGTGTTATTGGAATGTTGGTGTTCTTGCTTGGCCTTGCGTTCCTTTGCCCGCTTATCATCAACTATGGCGTCAGATGGTTTTGGCATTGGGCGTTACGGCTCCCCGGTTCATCCTGGGTTGAAGCCCGGGTCGCCTCCGACAGCTTGCGGCGCAATCCGGTTCGCTCCGGTATTACAGTCGCAACCCTGGTGATCAGCCTGGCGGCGATCTTCACCATAGCGGCCTTCGTCAATAGCGTGCGCGGATCGTTGCTCGCGTGGGTGGATCAGATGGTTACCGCGGATTTGATTGTCAGCTCGGGAGCGAGAACCGCCGGGCCAAGGAACGTCCCGCTTAAAGAAGATCCGTTATCCGGACTCAAGGCCGTCCCCGGAGTGAAGATCGTCGATCTCTATCGTCTGATTCGTTCGAGCTATCAGGGTCAGCCGATTGTGATCGAGTCATTCTCCGCGCGGGAGTCCGCAACGGTTCGCACTCTGCCCATGGCTAGCGGGGACGGCGCCCGGGCACTGGGTGAGATGGGCGAAGGTAAAGGGGTCATCATCAGTGAAAGCTTCCAGAGCAGATTCGGCAAAGGCGCTAACGATACGATCGAGCTCACGACCCCGTCCGGGCGAATTGCGTTCAGAATCCTCGCCGTTTACGTGGACTACTCTTCCGACGTTGGCAGCGTGCTGATCGATCGCGCTTTGTACAAGCAATACTGGCGCGATGAACTGGTTGATGCTTTCGATTTGTGGCTGGATGCCGGCGCGGATCAGCAGGCGGTCATTGCCGACATCAAGGAGCAGTACGGCGAGCCGTACCAGCTTTTCATCAGCACCCATGGCGAGCTGAGAAAAGCGGTGGTTCATATTATGGAGCAATCCTTCGTGGTGAACTATGCCGTTGAAATCGTCGCCGTGGTGGTCGCGATTTTTAGCGTGATCAACACCCTCCTGGCTTCGATTTTGGATCGCACACGAGAGATCGGTGTGCTGCGCGCTATCGGCGCGACTCAGGCTCAAGTGCGAAGGATTGTTGTCTTGGAAGCCGGCTGGATGGGCGTACTGGGAGGTGTTCTGGGTCTATTCGCGGGGACGGTCATGTCGTACCATCATGTGGTCTACAACACCAAAGTACTGACCGGTTGGACGTTTCAATTTTACTATCCGTACGACGTAGCCCTGTTATCGGTCGTCGCCTCCGTCATTCTTTGCGTGATAGCCGGGTACGGGCCGTCCAAGCAGGCAGCAGCCACACCCATCGTCGCCGCGATTGGGTACGAGTGAAACAAACTAAGGGTGGTGTCTCAGAAATTCATTTAAAAACTCCAAACAATGCAGCGGCTGAACTCGAACTTAAATCCCCCTCTATCCCTCTTTTTCAAAGGGGGATAGCAAGGATGCAAGGAAAAAGATAGCGCGTGATCCGACGTGTTTTTCCTCCCTTTTGTAAAGGGAGGTTAGGAGGGATTTCCAGCAGGCAATTCAAATCCAGAGGCAATTTTTTCACAGCTTCCCTTTTTTCAAAGGGGGAATTATCTCGGTAGGGCTTTAACCCCTCTTTGGAAAAGAGGGGAAGGGGAGATTTGCAAGCCGAATGAGCTGTGAATTATGTGGCCAATTTCTGGGACAGGACACTAGACTAGGGTGTTGAGCGATCGTGATCGTCGTCAGCGGACGCTGGTATAAGACGTCGATAGCTCTGTAAAAACGACAAATCGGGCGCGGCGATTTTTAACGCGGCATTCCTCGGTGGGCTCAAAGCAGGCCGGAGCTTCTTTGCCGTAGCTGATCGTGACCAAGCGGTCCGCGGACACTCCCTGGCTCACAAGAAAGTCCTTCGCGATTTGGGCTCGCTTTGCCCCCAGAGCCAAATTGTATTCATCTGATCCGATATCGTCGCAATGGCCTTCGACCTCAACCCTGGCGGTAAGGTTTGCCTTCATCCACTCCGCGTTCTGTTTGAGAGTCTCTTCGGCATCACTGTGGAGATTGATACTGTCGAATTCATAATAAACGTCTTGCAAGGCGGCTCCCGGAGGGGTGACGGCGGCGACGCCGCGGCTTAGCGCTTCCCCGGCCGAGACCGAGCGCACGGAATTATCGCGCCCGATATTTTGCAGATCGGCCGGCATAAACGCCACTGGGTTCTTTTTAACCTCATTGGATGTGGAGCAGGCGGAAAGCAGGAAGCAGACAAACAAGCCCTGGATCAACGCCGGTTTGAAGGGGACGAGCGACAGATGTTTGATTCTCTCCATTGTGCGAATTGCTGTTGAGGAAATTCTTGCTATGGTGGCGGGTCGCGCCGATCTTGTCAAGTTTCATTAACGATCTTGCGGGCCTGACTTGGCCTCTAATTCTTTTTTATTCGCGAAGTCAGCGGGGCTAGGATACCTCTGCCATACCAAACCATCCAAAAAATTCCACAAATTCCGCCGACCACGTCGATCATCACGTCGCCGAAGCTCGCGGTTCGGCTGGGAACGAAAGTCTGGTGCAATTCGTCGCTGAGAGCAAAAAGGAGAATGAAGACCAGGGTATAACCGGCGTGGCGCAACTCCCACTTTTTGCCGGTTTCATTACGCAGCGCCCGCAGCATTAAAACTGCCAAGACGAAATATTCGCTCCAATGCCCAAGTTTGCGCATCGCCCCATGAACCGGCGCTATGTCTTCGGCCGGAATCTCGGGAAACAGCCAGGACAAAAGAGATCCAAAGATCTGCGCGGTGTTGGCAGAGGAAAAATGATCCGTGGAAAAGAAAAATATCAAGCTTGCCCACGCGCAGACCGGCAGCCAATTCTTGATCCGCGTTTTCCAGTGATGTCGTCGATCAGCGATGCGCATTTTCCGTGGCGGCTTCAACGCGCTGGAGTAAACGCGATGGCGTAAACTAAGACAAAACCCATGACCGGTCCTTAGCGTAGCAGATTCTCATGCCCGAAAAAATCGCACCGAGCAGCCTGCAACATTTCGCATCACACGCTGTATGACTATACTTAAAGGTTTTCTGAGCCTGCGCAAATTTTTTGACCGTTATTGATCATCGATGCAGCACGTGACGAAAGACATTCTCACCACGAAGGAGGCCACGAAGGGTTCAGGTGTTTTTGATCATGAACTTCGCGCTCTTTGTACTGCCATGCTTAAAAGTTTGCGCACCTTGCGCAAATTTTCCGGTGGCCCGTCGCTATCCAAAACGGGGATTTGCTCGCGCCAAGACGCCAAGAACGCCAAGTTCGGAAGTTGTCATTTCGACCGAAGGGAGAAATCTTTCTTAGTTGCCTCGGATTCCCTCGGGATGACGGGCCTTAGCCCGTCACTTTGCGGCCTTTGCGCCTTTGCGCGAGATATTCCGAGTTTTGGTTGCGGCTCGGC
>JAHKKJ010000753.1 GCA_020027655.1 Deltaproteobacteria bacterium
GGTCTCGCCTGGATTCCCGATAGAAGCATTCGGGAATGACGGACTTTAAGAGGTCTGGGATTGGCTCTTTACGCAGCAAGCTACGGGGAATCAAACCCGTAGTGATTGAAATAATCTTCGAGAACAACGACACGCATGCATGATCCTCGTCAGATCTGTTGAGGAACCGCTCTAACTTCGCGTGACCAAATGTTCCGGCCGATGCGCGACGTTTGGACTAGTGCGCTGCCATCTTGCCGTTTCCCAAAACACGACCCGGAAAGACGCCGGTGTGCTCACCCTCTTCCACCAAAACCTCGCCGTTCACCATCGTCATTTTGACCCCAAGGGCCCGTTGGATGAGGCGCTTCTCGCCTCCGGGTAAGTCGTTCACCATTTCAGGCTCGCATTCGCGAACCGTTTCAGGATCAAAAAGAACCAGGTCGGCCGCCATTCCCGGCCGAATAAGCCCCCGGTCATAGAGACCGAAGAGCGATGCAACCATGAACGTGAGTTTGCGGATCCCTTCTTCCAAGCCCATCACCTTATTTTCTCTGATCCAGTACCCCAGAAACCGCGTCGCGTATCCGTAACCCGCGTGATAAATCAAATGTGCGCCGGCGTCCGACTGGCCCACCAGGGTAAAGGGACTTCTGAGAATCTCAGCGGTTGCGAGCTCGTCTCTGCTGCCTGAAACTTGAAACAAGGTCTCCAGATTTTCCTCAAGGGCGACGTCGAAAAAGGCATCGATCACGTCCTTGTGCTGCGCTCCGGCGATCTCCGCTATGCTCTTGCCATCAAAGTGCCTATGCTTTGGCAGCGCGGCCTTGATCAAAAAGATTTGATCCCAGCGTCGGGAGAAATTGGTCGGACGCGTATCTTCCACTGCCTCGAAGCGAAGTTTGCGCCGGACTTCCGGATCGCGGAAAAGCTCAGCTCGCTGCTCTAGCGGAAGGAACATGACCTGCTTCCAGCTCGGCAGGTCGTCGAAGGTCTGCGCGTTCTTGAGCGTGAAGCGCCCATTAAAAAGCCGGGCATTGCATAGCGGATAGGAAGGCGCTCCTCTAGACAGGGACTCCTGGGCCAAATCGAGGAGCTTGCGCCAGAGCTCAGGGGCACTGTATCGATGGGCGATACTCTGCCATATGACCGGCCGACCCGAATTTGCCGCGATGCGGTGAAAAAGATCAACATCCTCCTCGGCTGGACGGGCGATGCCCAAGGTTCCGCGCGATATCTGCACCGACCCACGATTGAGCTCTCCTAGCACCCCGGCAAGCTCGAGAATCTCCTCATCGGTTGCCAGCCGGCTCGCAATCGGCCGGCCGTCCTCGCGCATGTGGCGGCGATTTTGGTTGGTCGAAAATCCTATCGCGCCCGCGTGCATCCCCTCGCGGAGAAGATCCTTCATCTGTTCGATTTCGGTGGGAGTCGCGGCTCGCTCTGAAGATTCCTCTCCCATGACAAACTGCCTGAGGGCGCAGTGTCCGATCAAGGAGGCCACGTTGACCCCGAGCTTTTGCCGAAGCCGGGCAAGATACTCAGGGAAGCTTTGCCATTCCCATTTGACCGCTGCTTTTAACACCTGAGAGGGCATGGCTTCGACCCGAACGAAGCTCCCAATCAGGTGGTCACGGTCTTCCGGACGACAGGGGGCGAGGGACAGACCGCAGTTTCCCGGAATCAGAGTGGTGACTCCATGGAAGCAGGAGGAGGTGGCGAGGGGATCCCAAAGAAGCTGGGCATCCATGTGGGTGTGGAAGTCGATGAAGCCCGGTGACACCGCAAGACCGTCGGCATGGATGACCCGGCGAGCGCCGCCATTGATTCGCCCAACTTCGACGATCTGGGTTCCGTTGACTGCCACATCCCCTGTAAACGAAGGCAAGCCGCTGCCGTCGTAAATCCGGCCATCTTTGATCACCACATCGTAAGCCATATTCGATTTCCCTTCTTTCTCAGCTCCATATTCTTCGTCTGAGAGAATTGCAAGATTTTGTAGCGCCAACAACCTTGTCGCCGACACTATCCGATCTTAAACTCCTCAGCGCCCGTTGCCGTAACTAGGTCGAATGCATTCAGAGTACACGCCACCATTGAGTAATAGCCTATGGTGGCGGTCAATTCGACGAGACCCTTTTCGCCCAACCGACCGTACAGCGCCTGAAAGGTGACCTCGCTCGCCCGATGCTCACGCAACAGTTCCTGAACATAGCTGATGATCTGCGCATCTTCGGAGGAGAAATGCTCCGGCCCCTTTTTCTGATGAATGGCCCGAATGGTTTCGATCGGGATGCCGGCCTTTTGCGCGTGGTTTACGTGCGCGATCCATTCGTGCTTGCATTCCAGCTCCCGTGCGGTCGCTAGCGCGGCCAACTCGATCAGTTTGTGATCGAGGCTCGATTCGAATCGTATGAAACTGCCCAAATGAGCCGTTCGCTGGGCAAGCTCAGGACTGTGCAACAACGCCAGGAAGGGACCACCCACAACACCCCGGCTCGCTGCAATAGAGTCGTAGATGGGCTGGTGCTCAGGCGCTAAATCTTCCTTCTTCTGTATAGTGGCAATTCGAGCCATCTTGTTTCTCCTATGAAAGCTTTTGTTTGAGCCATGTGGTGACGATTTGTTGTACTTCGTCGCTCGACTGTCCCGGCTTGCGTCCCATATGACCTGCGCCCGGGATGATGCGAATGTCCTTCGGGCTGCCATGTTCGGCGAGCAAGTAGAGATCGCTGATCGGATGTTGATCGTCTTCTTTACCATTGATGCACAAGAGCGGCGCGGAGGGTTGGTCGATAAGTCCCTGCGTGACTAGGGACAAGCTCGGGGCGATGTTTAAAACCTCTTCGAGCGTCTTTACACCAAAGATATA
>JAHKKJ010000754.1 GCA_020027655.1 Deltaproteobacteria bacterium
CAGCATTGACACGGTGAGCGATCGCGACTTTATTCTGGAGTTTGTTTCAACGGCGGCCATTCTGTTTGTGCATCTGAGTCGCCTTGCGGAGGAGCTGGTGTTGTGGTCTAGTCAAGAATTTGGATTCGTTGAGTTGCCGGATCGTTATTGCACCGGCAGCTCGATGATGCCGCAGAAGAAAAACCCTGACGTGCCGGAGTTGGTCCGCGGCAAGGCAGGGCGGGTCTTTGGTCACCTGCAAGCGCTGCTCACGATCATGAAAGGCTTGCCGCTGGCCTATAACCGGGATTTGCAAGAGGACAAGATTCCTCTTTTCGACACAGTGGATACCGTCAAGACGAGTGTGGGGATCATGGCTGAGGTCCTACACGGTATGAAAGTCCGCAAGGACAGAATGCTGACGGCGGCGCAGGACGGCTTCATGAATGCCACGGACCTGGCTGATTATCTCGTGGAGCGTGGAATTCCTTTTCGCGATGCCCATGCGATCTCGGGTAGAATCGTTCGGCACTGTGTCGCAAAGGATTGCCGGATCGAAGAGCTTTCGTTGAAAGAGCTGAAAGGCTTTTCAAAGAAAATCCAGAAAGACGTCTATGACTTTCTCTCTACGGAGTCAGTCGTCAATCGTCGACGCGCTTTCGGAGGCACGGCCCGGGACACTGTCATGCGGCGGCTGAAGGAGTTGAGGGCATAGATGAGAGTCTTAGTCGCTCTTGCGCTCATGCCGGTTCTTTTCTTGTCTGGCTGTGGCAAAAAGGGAGATCCGCGGGCGCCTGAGTTAGCCACGCCTCGTGTCATCGAAAATCTGAGGGCGACGTCAGTCCCGAACGGTGTGGCCCTCACCTGGAGCCGGCCGACGGAGTATGTAGACGGCAGCGAACTAAAGGATCTGGTAGGCTTCGCGATTTTTCGGAAGGACATTTCGCCGACCTGCGTAGACTGCCCGGCTCCCTATCGGCCATTGACGACGGTGGATGTCGAAGATCGAGAAAAATTTGTCAAACAAAAGCAATACCGGTATGTGGATGAAGAGGCTCAGCAGAAAATGACCTATCGCTATCGGGTGTCGTCCCAGTTGAAGGACGGTTCATTGAGCGAGCCATCTAATGAAGTCGAAATTGCGCGAGGTCCGTGATGAATCATTTTGAATACCGCAACGGCGAAATGTTTGCTGAGGACGTGCCCGTAAAGCGCATTGCGAAAGAAGTCGGGACGCCCGCTTATGTCTACAGCCTCGCGACGTTGAAACGTCACTTCCGCGTTTTTGATCAGGCTTTCGCAAAGATTCCGCACATCGTCTGTTTCTCTGTAAAGGCAAACTCCAACATAGCGCTCTTGAGGACTTTCGCTAAAGAGGGCGGCGGGTTCGACATCGTTTCCGGCGGCGAGTTGTTTCGCGCGCTCAAAGCCGGGGCCGATCCGAAAAAGATTGTCTTCTCCGGCGTGGGCAAGAAGAAAGAAGAAATCGAATACGCGCTTAACTCCGGCATCCTGATGTTCAATGTTGAGTCCGAGCATGAGATGGTTGCTTTGAACGAAATCGCCGGCGGGATCGGCAAAAGGGCGCCCATCAGCTTGCGGATTAATCCGGACGTCGATCCGCAAACCCATCCTTATCTCGAAGTCGTCGGTGTCGATTGCCACATTGGTTCACAGCTGACTTCCGTTTCCCCCTTCGTCGATGCCCTGGCGCGAGTGCGTGAATACCTGGATCGTGTTCTGGTCGGTTCCTTGCTAAAAGAAGGCGCCCGAATCCGCTATCTCGACTTGGGTGGGGGCTTGGGAATTAGTTACAAAGATGAGATGCCTCCTCACCCGGAGGAGTACGCCAGGGCGATTATACAGGGTGTGGAAGGACTCGATGTGACTCTGATCCTCGAGCCCGGTCGGGTCATCGTGGGTAACGCGGGCATTCTTCTTACAGAAGTGCTGTACCTCAAGGAGACCGACGAAAAGAAGTTCGTCATCGTCGACGGCGGGATGAATGACCTCATTCGCCCGGCGCTTTACGGCTCTTATCAGGCGATTCAGCCGGTGATGCAAAACAACGGTGAGAAGATCGTGGCGGACATCGTCGGTCCGATCTGCGAGAGCGGAGACTTCTTCGCCAAAGACCGGGAGATTGCGCGGCCGGATCGCGGTGATCTGCTGGCGGTGATGAGCGCGGGCGCCTACGGGTTTACCATGGCGTCGAACTACAACTCCCATCCAAAGCCGCCGGAGATTTTAGTGGATGGGGATCAGTACTATGTGATCCGAGCGCGGGAAAACTTTGACGATTTGATCAGAGGTGAAGTCATCCCCGCGGCGCTGCAATGAATCAGTGTCTCCTTCGGGGATGATTGAAACCCCTTGCTTTCGGGCAAGCAGAGCGGTCATTCTGAGGCGAAGCCGAAGAATCTAGACCCTTCGCTCTGCTCAGGGTGACTCACTCAGTGATGGGCGGGGGGAAAGGTTAGCTTCCGAATATGGAAATTGCCTTCACTAAGATGCATGGTTGCGGCAACGACTTCGTTTTCCTCGATTGTCTCAAGAAGAACATCGACGGCCTGGAGTCGATTGCAAAACAACTCTGCGATCGTCGCTTCGGCATCGGCGCGGATCAGCTCCTTACGATTCATTCTTCGAAAGTCGCCGACTTCAAGATGGAGATCTACAACGCCGACGGCAGCCAGGTAGAGATGTGCGGCAACGGCATTCGCTGTTTTGCGAAATATGTTTACGACCATGGCATTACGAAGAAGCGCGAGCTGGAAGTCGAAACCCTAGCCGGCATCATTCGCCCGAAGATCGTCGGTGAATTGGTCGAAGTGGACATGGGAGAGCCGATTCTGGAGGGGAGAAAGATTCCGGTAGATGCCGATGGCCAGATCATCAATCATCCATTGATGGTCGACGGCGTAACTTATCAGATCACGTGCGTCTCTATGGGCAACCCCCATTGCGTGCTTTACTTGGATGACATTGATTCCCTGGACTTAGAAAGAATCGGGCCCCCTTTCGAGCATCATCCTTTTTTCCCTAAGCGGGTGAACACGGAGTTTATCAAAATATTGAGCCCTAACGAGGTAAGAATGCGGGTGTGGGAACGAGGCGCTGGAGAGACTTGGGCTTGCGGCACGGGCGCCGCAGCAGTGGGCGTTGCCGGAGTCCTCACGGGTCGGACCGAGCGGGAAGTGACGATCCACGTCAAGGGCGGAGATCTTTTCATCGAATGGCGAGATAATAACCGCGTCTACATGACGGGCGGAGCCGAGGAAGTTTTTCACGGCACCGTCAAGGTTCATTAGGAGAGTCTATGTTTGCTGGTTCAATGGTCGCTTTAGTGACGCCTTTCAAAGACGGCAAGATCGATTGGCAAAGCCTCGAAGCCCTAGTGGAGTTCCACATCAAGAACGGCACAAACGGCATCGTCCCGTGCGGGACGACCGGCGAGTCGGCGACGCTTGACCACAAGGAGCACCACGAAGTTGTAGAAAGGGTGATCAAGGCAGTCAATAAGCGGGTCCCGGTCATTGCCGGAACCGGATCGAATTCCACTGCGGAAGGGGTTGAGCTTACAAGAGGGGCGGAGAAGGCCGGCGCCGACGGCGCGCTGATGATCTCGCCCTATTATAACCGGCCGACACAGGAAGGGATTTATCAGCACTACAAGAAAGTCGCTGAGTCGGTGGGCATTCCCATCATCGTTTACAACATTCCCGGTCGTACCGGATCAAAGATCGAGCCGGAAACTTTGGCGCGGCTGGCGGAGATAAAAAATGTTAACGGGGTCAAAGAGGCCACAGGCTCCGTCGATCAGGCCATCGACGTGATTCGTCTTTGCGGTGACAATCTGGCGGTCTATTCCGGCGAGGATTCTTTGACCTTCTCGCTGATGGCCCTGGGAGGCAAAGGTGTTATCTCTACGGTCGCCAATATCGCGCCCAAGGAAATGTCGCGATTGACGGATGCCTGCTTGAAAGGGAATTGGGAGAGCGGGCGCAAGCAGCAACTGAAACTGATTCCGTTGATTCGCAGTGTCTTTCTCGAGACCAATCCGATTCCCATCAAAACCGCTCTCTCGCTCATGGGCAAGTGCACGGGCGAGCTGCGTCTACCTCTGACGCCCATGTCAGAAGGTAATCTGAAAAAACTACAACAACAGATGGCCGAATTCGGTTTGCTCTAGTTCCGATGGCGTTGGGCCTCATTGTTTGCGGCGTCGGCGGGCGCATGGGCGGGGCGGTGGTGCGCGCCGCAGCCCAGACTGCCGGCGTTCGGCTCGCTGCGGCGATCG
>JAHKKJ010000755.1 GCA_020027655.1 Deltaproteobacteria bacterium
AACGGCTTTGTGTTCCGCCACCGTATCGATATTTAACTTGACGGCCGGCTTGCCGTGTCGGGTCGGCACGTCGACGTCGTTCAAAGTGTTCGTCGGCCCGAGCTTGCGCGCCTTGCTATTCAATGGATAGCGATTGCAGACGAATTGCGCTAGCTGGTCGAAAACCTCCATGTATTCATAGTTGGTCCAAACCTGCTCGTCGGAGGTAAAGCTCTTGAATTGCTCCGATTGGCGCAGTTGCTCCAGAAGCTTCAGCCGTAGCTGCTCCTGGTGATCGACGTAGGCCTTCACGCGCTGATCCGAGGTGCGGTCCGGTGGATAAGCGTACTTGCCGTAGCCCGCGTTCATAAGCGCAACGCCGTGCATCGCCATCAACATCGCCGCGTAAGGATCGCGTTGCATGACGTGGTCTACTGCGTTCTTATAAAAGTCGAGCCGCAGTTGCCCGAGGTATTTAAGACTGCCGTCGTGATAATCGAGGGGGTAGCCCTTGTCATTCACCGTCGACGGTTTCATCTCCCATTCCCACCAGCCGATATCGTGCTCGTGAGCGGCCAGCACGACCGAGGAATAGGGTTCCGGTCGGGCAAAGTCTTTGTTTCCCCAGTGAGCCGCAAAAAAGCCGGCCACCCGGGAGTGGTCGATCTGTAGCGCCAGTATCAGCCGAGATTCGTCGTACGGATACGCCATCATAACGTCACTTCCTTTCGAGAGATTATTTTAGAAATGGAACATTTCTTCCCCTAACAGGCGAATGATTCTCCTGTCAAGGCCCGCGGAAACAGAAGCTTCTAACGATGTTAGAGACGTTTGGATAGGGTTCATATGTACTGATGGGCTGCCCGTTTAGTTTCTCCTGCTGGAGAGTTCAGCGCGCGCCTCTTTCACCCATCGAAAATCAACGACGCGAGATACGGGTACACGATCCTTTATTCCGCCTACCTGTCCGGCAATTTCTAAATCCTTTTCTATAAATTCGTCCGCCACCATTCCGCTCCGAGGATAGATGTCTACCATTTGCCCATACGCTGCCTGCGCCAGATCGCTTCCTACCTTGAACCAATCTCCAATAATCGAGACGACTTCCCTTTGGTGACTTGGATCTTTCACGAAATCGATCGCCTTGAGAGTCGCTTTAAGAGTTCTTTTTATGAGTTCCGGTCTCCTGTTGATATTGTCGTCGTTCGTGCCGAGCCCGGCCATCGGCATTCTGATGATGTCGCCAAAATAGGCCAGCGTGCGAAAACCCCCTTTTCTGCAACGGTGTGCCACGGTATAGCGACGACGATTGCGTCAACCCGACCGGCTTGAAGCGCCTGGATGCTTGCATTGTGATCGCCGGTCACGGTGATGCCGACTTCTTTGTCAGGGTCCAGACGATTTTGGGCAAAAAATTCTTTCGTCATTAGATGCACGGATCCACCCAGCGAAGTGACTCCCACCGATTTGCCTTTTAAGGCGTTGACTGAATTCACACCGGCTCTTGCGACGAGGTAATAAGCAGGCCTATCCGCTATGACAATGAGGCTTTTTACGGGCAAACCTCGAGCCGCAGCCCGGACGATCGATCCGTGCACGGTGGCGAATTCAACCTGGCCGGTCACGACGGCGGTAACACTAATGTTCGGCCGCATGAAAATGAGCTCCGCGCGCAATCCTTCCTGCTCAAAATGACCGTGCTTCATAGCCGCAAGAATCGGCAGCGTGGTGAAGCTCGTGGACGGATACGCGATCCTGATCGCGTCGGCGGCGCGCAGCGATAACGGAAACCCAAACAACAAAAACGACAGTGGTGCTAATTTTCTGATAGCAGTGATCCGTTTCATTGCAATCCTCCGCCAAAGCAATAGATGCGAATCTCGAATGCGGGCGATCCGGCAATCATACCTGGACCTGCAGTCCCTATCTATGATTACGCCTGATGGCCAAACCTCAAAACAGAAGCCCTCCTGAAAACAGTATCGCGACTGGAGCTTGGAGCGAGTTCATCGACTTCGCCGCGCCCAGGACGGCGTCCTGCACCTCTTCCGTTTTTTCGATCGACCGATGACTGATTCTCATGCTTTCGAGCAACGGTTTCGTGCCCCAACCAAAGGGCACCGAAAACCATCGCTCATCGCCAAGTTCGCCCCGATGACTAATCAACAACAACATCGGCACGCCGAAAGCGATAGGACCGCGCATGAGAGCGTAAGAGCCCAGTGTAAATCCGGTGTTCTCCACCAGCAACGCGGGCTTTAGCCCTCCCAGCCAAGCGCCCATGCAAATGCCAACGCCGTCGTTTTCACTGGCGACTTGCACATACGTGACCCGCGGGTCGTTTGAAAGTGGGATGTAAAGCTCCTGGAAAGCGGAATCCGGTAGACAGGCGATAAAATTGATGCCGGCTTTGACTATGGCCTCATGCGCTGCTTTGGCTCCTTCGGCTTTCATAGCTGCATTCTCCTTTGAATAGGCTGGCGAATCATGTTTGGGCGGCTCGCGAACGGCAAATGATCATCGCTCAATCTTCACGGTGCGGTCAGGGTTTCGGCCCTCCCAGAATTTGTATTTTCGCCACACTTTCTATATGGCGGATGAGTTTGTATTTATTTTCCTGCCCGTCCATTCGCGGGCCCGCTCCTCGACCGACCGCTTGAATCTTGGCGACAAGGAACGAAGGCCCTTGCGCGGACAAGAAACCTGCCATCTCCGTTCCCAGTGAGTTCTTTTCGCGCAACGTTCGGACGTTTTCGATACCTGATGACTTGGCGATACCGGCGATGTCGGTACCTGTTGCAGTTTGACTTTTAGGGCCGCCGCGACTCCCGAAAAGCTGCTCGTTATCAAATACGATGATGTAAAGATT
>JAHKKJ010000756.1 GCA_020027655.1 Deltaproteobacteria bacterium
CTATTGGCTTGAGCTCGGCAAGATCGGCAAACCCAGATTCAGAAATGCGAACGGACTCATGGACCAAAGTCCCACCTGGCTTCAATGCCTGGTGAACATCCAAGATCGCCGGTAACTCTTCGTATTCGACGTCGATCAATCGCAGCGCCTCTTCAGCCGCGTCCACGTCTAACGCCGCTACGGCCGCCACCGGATCGCCTACGTGCCGGACCTTTTCCACGGCGACGATGGTTTGATCTTTGAATACCGGGCCGTAGTAAGGCTCGATGCCTTCGTCGTGGAGAATGTCATCGCGCGTAATCACCGCCAAGAGCCCCGGAACTTTGAGTGCCTTGGAAGTGTCGATACTCTTGATGCGCGCGTGCGGCAGCGGGCTGCGGAGAATTTTTCCGTGGCACATCCCAGGCACACTCATATCCGCCAAATAGAGCGCCCGGCCGGTCACCTTGGTTTCGTAATCCAAACGGCGAAATGTTTTACCGATATCTGCTAGTTCCATTGAGCTACCCTGTATTTCTTGGCGCGCTTGGCGTCTTGGCGCGAGAAAATTCTTCAGATCGGAAATCTACCTCCCGCGAAGGCGCAAAGAACGCCAAGTTTTCGGACCATTCATTGATTCAAATACCTGCCACGTTTCGAATCGCCTGCATAATCTCCTGATAGCAGCCGCAGCGGCAGAAATTTCCCGCTAGGTAATCGCGAATCTGCTCATCCGTCGGCCGCGGAATTTCATCGAGTAGTGCCTTGGCCGTTAAAATGAAGCCGGAAGTGCAATAGCCGCACTGCAGCGCGCCGAATTCCATGAAGGCTTCCTGGAGAGGATGGAGCGCATTCTTATTGCTGAGTCCTTCGATGGTCAAAACCTCGCAACCATCCGTGTCCACGGCCAAGACCGAACAAGCGCTCACCGGCTTGCCGTCGAGCAACAACGTGCAAGCCCCGCAGACTTGAATGTCGCACCCCAGCTTGGCGCCGGTCAGTTTAAACTCCTCGCGCACCAGGTCTAATAATGTGGTCCGCGGCTCGACTTCAACGCTGCGCTCACTGCCGTTGACTTTGAGAGAAATCGTTTTCTTCATTGGGACTATTCAAATCCAAAACGCGGCGTATGGTTCAAATGCCCTTTCCGTCCAACACTCCATCACTCCAGTACTCCATCGCTCCGGCTTTTCATTTGACCACTCTCTCCGCCCTCATCATCACTATCGGTGGAATCGTCAGGCCGAGAGCCTTGGCGGTCTTAAGATTGATCACCAGCTCAAACTTCGTCGGCTGCTCGACCGGCAGGTCGGCAGGCTTAGTTCCTTTTAGAATCTTGTCCACATAAACAGAGGCGCGCCTGATTGCACGAATGCGGTCGGGTCCATAGGACATCAAACCACCGTTGTCGACATTGGCTTCTCGCGGGTATATCGCCGGCAGCCGATTTTTTGCCGCAAGGTCCGCGATCCTTTTGGCGTTAGCGTTGGCCAAACTATCCAGCGTGACGGCGAGCGCGGCGCTATGCGCCTTGGTGGCCACTTGGAAGGCACCTTCGTATCTGTCGGCGCTGCTTACCTCCATGGAATGAAGCTGCAACCCCAGTTCCCGGGCTGGCAGTTGGCTCTCCTTCCATTGTTGCGCAGAGCCTGGATTTTGTGGATTCCACAACACCGCCACGCGTGAGAGTTTTGGAATAGTTTCCTTGAGTAACTCCAGTCGCTTGCCAGACAACACCGGTGCGATGCTGGTGAAACCGGTAAGGTTTCCTCCCGGTCGTGCTAAGCTATCAACCAGACCAGCCGCGACAGGATCGGACACTTCTAAGAACACGATGGGGATCGAACTCGTAATGTTTTTGGCAGCTAGAGCCTCAACATCTGACGGGGTGATGATTACGTCAACTTTGAGACGGACGAGCTCGTCCGCAAGGGCAGCAAGCCGGTCGTACTTACCCTCCGCGTAGCGAGACTCAAAGGTTATGTTTTTGCCTTCGACGTAACCCAATTTACGGAGCTCTTGCCCCAATAGCTTGAGCCCAGTGGATATTGCAGAGGGGCGGGCTCCAAGCCACCCAATCTTAGCTACCTTCGCTGGCTGCTGCGCTTCTGCCACCACCCCACACATCGTGAGTGTAAAAACAATTGCAAGAAACCCCGCCCATTTTGGATTTTGGATTTTAGATTTTCGATTGCCGGAGTCGGAATCCAAAAATTGAATCCGAAATGTATCGTTCATGTATTTCTTCCTTAATCGAAAATCGGCAATCTAAAATCGAAAATTATTTTGCTCGCTCATACGCTTTCACTGCCGCCCGCTTGACCAGCGTGCGGACGATCGCGCGTTTGTACTGCTCCGAGCCGCGCAGATCGCTCGTCGGGCTGCACTCTTGCGAGGCGACGCTGCCGGCTTCTTCCGCCAACTGCGGCGTGAGCTGTTTGCCAGTAACCAGACCTTCGGCTTTGCGCGCGCGCACGGGCGTCGCGCCGACGCAGCCGAGGACGATGCGCGCGGTTTGAACCGTTTCACCGCCGGTGTCCAACGTCAGTCGCACCGCTACTCCCGCCGACGGCTTGTCAACAACAGAGCTGCTGGAGAACCGGATGTAATCGACGCCCGATCGCCCAGGCAGCGGCGGCAGCACTACCTGAGTAAGAATCTCATCTTCAGCCAAGTTTGTCGTGTAGAAGTCAACGAAGAGTTCTTCCACCAGAATTATGCGCACGCCACCTGGCCCGGCAATCTGCGCTTTGCCGTCCATGGAGATGAAGATTTGTGAAAGATCGGTTAGCGGTTCCCCCGAAGCGAGATTGCCACCGACCGTGCCCATGTTGCGCACACGGATGTTGGCGACTTCTCTTTCCGCGTC
>JAHKKJ010000183.1 GCA_020027655.1 Deltaproteobacteria bacterium
GGCGCTTTGACGGCCGCGGCACCCCAACAGTCACGCCGGCTCTTGATGTAGTGCGGATAATGCAGATCCAGGACCGCTTGCCGCGCCGGAGTCAGTTTGACAGAGAAAAATTGTTTGTACTCCGGCGTATCAAAATGACTGTTAACTATATCGTTTAGCTGTTCTCTAGTTTTAGACCATAGACTCATCAATACCCTCCTGACTAGGACTCTCTTCGTTTCTGATACTCACTTGACACGATCCTCAATTGTCATTTCGAGCGCAGCGAGAAATCTTCTTCCATCACTCCATTACTCCAATACTCCATCACTCCAATCTTTCACCCCGGCAGCTTTTCTTGCGCTTTTGCGATTCCTTCGCGGAAGATGGCGTTGAGTTGTAAGGACTCCTTTGCGGCCTGAATCGCCAACGCCTCTTTCTCGCCGGTCACATACTCGCTGAGAAACGGCAAAAACATAACGCTATGTTTCTCGTCCGCCTGGCTGTGAGCCTGGAGATTGGGAATTTGCTTCCAGGTAAATCCCATCTCGTTCATCCACTTTTTCGCCATGCGCGTCGACTGTCCTCCGCCCAAGTCGCCCAACAGGCGATCGTCGTTGGACCACTCGGTTATGGTCATGGCGGCGAGCGACTCTGTCCAGCTTTTTACGCGCGTGATCCAACCCCAGGCATATAATGCCGCCATGGTGGTCGGCAGCGGTTTCGAATTCAGGATTTCTTCCGGAGTAAGATCGACGGATTGGCCCTGTCTAATGATCAGATGCAGGTGACCGTAGTCTGAGAAATCATCTTTGATGATTTCCTCGTATTCATGTTCGAGGATCCTCTGCTTCACCGCTAGAACCGGGCAGTTCGCCGACACGTTGGCCCAGCAGTCGCGCCGGTGGCGCACAAAAAGGCTCTGCTGCATGACCATGATCGCGGCCCGCGGCTTGGTCATCTTGATGGCAAAATAATGCTCCAATTCCGGGGAGCGGATATAGTCGCGCACCATCGCGCCTAATCGCTCCCGCCACTCAGTCTCGTTCACGACTTTCCTCCTTTGTAAAGCTTGTCGATGAACCCGTCTTGAACAAAACGGTCGACGATGCTGTTGTCGAAGAGTTTCGCTTTAGCTGCACCAGCCGACCCAACCATTTCCAATACGGTGTCCACGGCCGCCGGATCAACTCGCGGAATAGAATCGAGATACTTGGTGACAAACTCATAATGCATCTCCGCCGTGCCGCCCCTTTGGCCCAAATACTTTTCCAGAACTCTTAGCGCTTGCGGTTTCCTGGTCTTCAGTGCCGCGATACCTTCGATATATCCGGCAACAATGCTCTCCACGGTCTTGGGCGACTTGCGGTAGAAATCGGTGCTGACAGCGAGAAGATTCATCGAGAATGGAATTCCGAGTTCGGCGGCATCAACCAACAGTTTAGCTTGGGGACCTGGCGCCTGGGAGGAGACGCGGCCTTCCGCCTGTCTAGCGCGAAAGCCCAGGTCGGCCTCGACAACACCGCCAAATTGCCGTAGCTCGGCCTTTCCTTCGAGGTTGAGCTTGCGTAAGATGAGCCGCGTAACGAATTCGCTGGTGGAGCCGAAACGGGTAATCGCCAGCGTTTTGCCCTGGAGCTGCTCAGGTCGTTGGATCTCCGGCTGCACCCACAACTGCATGCCGGGCCGGCTTGTATTGCTGCCGACAGCAATGATCGGCGCGCCTTTGATAATAGCGGTGAGCACGGCATTGCTCGCACCCAACGCCGCTTGGACGCTTCCCCCCACCAATGCCTGAATCGCCACAGCACCCGAACTAATATACACGAGATCGACGCTAAGACCGCTCCGGTCAAATGCACCGATCTCTTTCGCCATCCACACTCCCGCCATGCTGGGACTGATGGCAGCGTAGGCGAACGTGATTTTCTCTTTTGCGGGTTCGGCGCTATGAGCAGATATGGAAAAGAGAAGGATTATTGCGAATACCGATAAAAAGATGTTGGTTACCTGCGGCCGCTGACCGGAGACTCCTTCCCCCTCGACGGGGGAAGGTCGGGATGGGGGTAGTGAGAAGAAGGTGTTCATTTTACACCCCTTCCTCAATCTTTCCCCGTCAAGGGGAAGGAGATCCTGAGGTCCGAGAACGCTATCACGTCAGCGCCTCCATAGCATCGGCAATACCGGTTTGGTAAACGCGATAGAGTTCCTCGGATTCTTTTGCTGCTTGCAGAATAATCTCTTCGTTTTCGCCGTGGCCGAACTCTGTCCAGATCGGAAGAAACATGTCCACATGTTCCTTGTCCGCCGCACGATGCGCTTTCCAGTTTGGCAAATCGTCCCACGTGATCCCCAGATATTTTATCCAAAGTTCGCCCATGCGCGCAGCGTGCCCGCCACCCAGATCGGCCAGCAAGCGATCATCCTGATTCCATTCCGTCATGGTCATCGCCGCCAGACCTTCGAGCCAATGCTTTTTCTTGCACATCCAACCCCAGGCGTAGAGCGTCGCGGTTGTGCTCGCAATCGGCTTCGCCTTCAGAATATCCTCGGCGGTCAGGCCGATGGCTTTCCCTTGTCGAATGATCAAGTCCAAGTGGCCGTGCTCGGAGTGCTGATCGCGAATCATCTCCTCGTATTCATGCGCCAGAATTTTTTGTTTCACCGACAGCACCGGACAGTTGCCGGAAACGAAGGCCCAGCAATCTCTACGATGGCGGACATAAAGCGAAAGTTGTTGGAGAAGCAGTTGCGCTCGCGCCCGAGTGATCGGCACGGAATAATAGCGCTCGAGCTCTGTCGAGGACATGGTTTCGCGCGCGAGCTTTCCGAAGGCGGATTTCCATCCGTTCGCGTCCATTGTCAACGCTCCTTTAGCGCCTCGCCATGGCACATGTTGTCTAAGATAGCTTTTCCATCGCGTCGGCGATCCCGCCGCGGAACATTGTGAGAAGCTCCATTGACTCTTTAGCGGCTTGGTAAACCAGCGCTTCCTTCTCGCCGGTGGCGAACCGCTCGAAATCCTCCAAAAACATATCGCTATGCTCTTCGTCTGCCTGACTGTGAACTTTGAAATTCGGCATTTGCTCCCAGCCGAACCCCAAATCGTCCATCCAGCGCCTGGCCATCCGGCTGGATAGCCCGCCGCCGACATCCTGAAGCAATCGGTCGTCGTTAGCCCATTCGGTGATCGTATTAGAGGCCAGCCCTTCGAGCCAGCTTTTCTCTCTCGCGATCCAAGCCCAGGCATAAAGAGTCGCCATAGTTGAAGGTAAGGGCTCGACATTCAAAACTTCATCGGGCGTCAATCCCAGCGCCTTTCCCTGGCGGATGATTAGGTCCAGGTGCCCATGCTCGGCGTATTCATCTTTGATGACTTCGCCGTATTCATGTTGCAGGATCTTTTGCTTGACTGACATATGCGGACAATTGCCCGATACGTGTGCCCAGCAATCGCGCCGGTGGTGAATGAAAAGCCCTAATTGCGTGATCAAGACTTGGGCACCCGGCTTGGTGATCTTAACTCGGAAATAGTGTTCCAACTCAGGAGAGCGCATCGCCTGCCGGACCAACTCTCCTAGCTCCTGCCGCCATTCTGCTCGATTCATATCGATCTCCCTAGTCTGCCGGTTGCTGAAAACTCTGGTTACAGGCTGCTCAAAAAGACTCAGAGGCGAGGCGCGTATGCTAGTTTCGAGTCTCGCGTCTAGCGTCTCGGGTTAACTCGAGACTCGAGACCCGAGACTCGGGACTCTAGACCGCAACTTGCATATGGGTCTTTTTCATCAGCAGCCGGCTAGCTTAATCAAACCGGCCAGCCGTGCTCAGACACGTCGACGCGGTTCCCTTCGATGTCCTTAATCCAACTCTCCGCGACTGCCCCAAAGGTATTCTCTTCCGCCTTGGTTTGCGCGACGTCCTCGATTGCCTTCACGCTGTCGACCTTAAAACCAAAGTGATTGATCCCCCAGGGATACTTTGTGGTGCTGATCAGAGCGATGTCCATGTGACCATCGGAAAGATAAATCGTGCCGCCCGGGCCACGATATTTCTCTTCCATCTGGAAAACCTTCTTGTAGTACTCCGCGGTTTTTTCGCGATCCGCCACGTTGATGGCAATGTGTCTGATTCTCGGCTTTTCCATGATTTCCTCCTTCTGTAGTTCCGACGTAACTATTCGCGCCGCAATTCTACGATCCCAAATTTACTTGCCTTGATCTTTTCTTTCCTCCCCCTTGACGGGGGAGGATTAAGGTGGGGGTGATGGTCTTGCCACATGCGCACAAACCCATCACCCCTATCCTACACTTCCCCCATCGAGGGGGAAGGAACCTGAAATAACATCAATTCAACGGAATCTTCTCCATTGCTCGCGCCACTCCCTCGCGATAGAGAGCAAAAAGCTGGAGCGACTCTTTCACAGCGTTCTGTCTCCCCAGGTATCTCCGGTATATAAAAATTCGCCCCGGCTGCCAAACGGACTCCCGTCAGTAAAAACCTCGGCGCCTAACCCTTCACCCCT
This sequence comes from Deltaproteobacteria bacterium, assembly GCA_020027655.1. Classification (GTDB taxonomy): domain Bacteria; phylum Desulfobacterota; class Binatia; order UBA9968; family UBA9968; genus DAIRFP01. The sequence continues at coordinate 4,502 of JAHKKJ010000183.1, forward strand.
TACGTCTCACCTGATAACTTTATCCGCTCTCGCGATCACGTTGGGCGGAATCGTAAGACCGATTTCCTTCGCTGTTTTCAGATTAATTACAAACTCAAATTTCGTCGGCTGCTCCACCGGCAGGTCGGCGGGCTTGGCTCCCTTCAGGATTCTATCCACGAAATATGCGACGCGCCGGTAGCTGTCCGCGGTGTCCGCCGTGTAGGACATGAGCCCACCGACATCTACAAATTCTCTATCGTAGTACGTCGACGGTAACCGGCTCTTTAACGCGAAGCCGACGATCCGTTTCAGGTTAGTACTCATTAGCGGACCCCCGCCGGGAACATAGAGTCCATCCGGGCGCTGCTTGTTTAGCGCAGCAAATACTTTCTCGAAACCGTCCGAATCTCGTACCTCCCACGGCTGAATAGTCAGCTTCAGCGCGCGCGCCGCGACTGGAAGAACCTTTTTCACCTCGAGTACATTGGGCGGATTGGCCGGATCGAATAGAACCGCGACACGGGCAAGTTTGGGAACGGCTTCTTTGAGCAGCTCCAGCCGCTTCCCGCCTAGTTCTCTAGTAAGGTTTGTAACGCCGGTGACGTTGCCGCCGGGATGGGCAAGGCTTTCAATTAGGCCTGCCTCGACAGGATCGGACCCAAGGCCCACCATAACGATGGGAATCGTCTTGGTGGCATTCTTGGCCGCCCGCGTCTGCCTGGTCCCTCCTGCCACCACGATGATATCAACCTTGAGATGCACCAGCTCGGCTGCGAGATCAGGATACCGATCTTGCTTCCCCTCCGCATATCGGTACTCGAAGGCGATGTTCTGTCCTTCTATGTAGCCACGCTCGCGCAGACCCAGCCGAATCACCTCGGAACGGGTGGACTCACTAGCTGGATCGACCGGCGATAGATATCCTATCCGCGGGACTTTCTTCGGCTGCTGCGCCTCGGCCATTGCACAACCCAAAAACGCGATGAGCAATAAGAGGCGGGCGCCATTTTTCATCGTTCCTCCCCAGCCAGGTGCTGAGCGATCATTCATAATGGATAACGGCTGTTAGGCCGCAAGGTATCCGACGGCGTGCTTTTCCGTCAAGCTCAAATGAATCCGCAATGGAGTCGTGTTTTGTTTTCTTGACAATCTTCCTAGAGGGAAGACGGTTCCACCAAACTGGTGAGATATCGAATCCTAAGTTAGATCACAACTTTCCCACGGGCTTGTTATGCAGCGTGAACCCGGAATACAGAAGAACAAGGACTTCTCACGCAACCGCCCTCTCATACTCAGGCTACGCTCAGTCAGAGCGGCAGAAAGCTGATTCGGTTAATCCACTCCTCTGCCTCAGTAGTAAACCATATCAACAGCAGATCTTCTGTCACGGCGGCAACCGCCATGTGCTGGGGAACCACCAACAAACCTGGGCTCGTCTCTGTCGTAATGAATTCAGCGAAGTGCCGGGGCATGGTTTTCTGATCGTGGGTGATCAACATCCGCCCCTCTCGGGCCGCCATTACCAAGACATCAATATCTCGGCGGTGAGCGAGAACGGCCGCCTCTGCTGTTTGGAAGTCTATGGACGGTTCCCGCCGCACCGTAGCCAGCAGAATAATCTGGTTCAAATCGGCATCGGCCTGAAACCGTATTTTCATGGGTGCAGCGTCTGTCGCTGCCTTCGAGCATCGGCCAGTTTTTGGTAAAACATGGGGTCAGCATCACGGGCAGCTTGCCGCAGGGCCTCAAAACCAACCCTAACTTGCACGAGATAGGAATCAATTTCCGAGCGGTTAGCCAAATAGAACGCGATGGCTCCATATACCTGCTCAAGCGTGAGCACCGGAAAGGATTGGGCAATGCTCTCGGCTGTCTGCCCCTCTAAGAAGGCATAGACGATGGAATCAAGAGAAACACGGCTCCCCGCCACCCAATACCCCTCATCTCGCTGCTCAACATATTGATTGCTCATAGCCTCATTCCTTTCTACTGATCGGTTACCCGAGCCATACTGTTCAGTGCACTCTGGCTACCAACCTTAGTAGTGTCGAAATTCTCCGCTGGTTTTAGAGTCTTGTCAATCTCTTCATGAACCGCCCAGTCCAGTGTACGCCGGTCAGTACAATTCCCTTGTGCCCAATCATTTGGCCAATAAAAAGTCGGTCCTTCATAGCCCAACCAATGTTAGATTTTACATTTTCGATTGTCGCGGGATGAAAAATCCTAAGCCGTTTTATCCGTACTTCTTCCTCAATATAAAATCTGAAATCGGCAATCTAAAACTTGTCCTGAACCCTTCGATTCAGCTCAGGATAAACTCCCGTGAAGGATCTTGCTTCACTTAATGACTCTGTCTGCCCGGTACAGCATCGACTGCGGAATCGTCAGGCCGATTTGCTTCGCCGTCTTGAGGTTTATCACCAGCTCCCACTTCATCGGTAGCTCGACCGGTAGATCACCAGGCTTGGTTCCCTTCAGGATCCTGTCCACGTAATATGCGACGCGCCGGTAGCTGCCCGCTTGGTCCGCCCCGTAGGACATGAGCCCACCGCCCTCTACATAT